>JAPLUS010000160.1 GCA_026397495.1 Candidatus Zixiibacteriota bacterium
CTACCTTTACTACGAGCACTGCAAGATGTCGCCGATTTGCTACCGAAACCCTGAAGTAGTACATGCTGAAGGCCTTTTTTATTATAGCCGTGTTTATCTTCAAGGGAAGCTACTGTTTATGCCGCCCCCGGCAAAAAAGAAGATTGCTTTTTGCCGATATTTATTTATTATTGGTGCTAATGCCCAAACCATATAAACTGTCCGGGTTCTCAGGAAAAATTATTGCCATCGATGGTCCGGCTGGCTCAGGTAAATCAACTACGGCAAGAATACTGGCCGCCCGGCTGGGTTATATCTACTTGGATACCGGGGCCATGTACCGTTCCATTACCTTGTTTGCTCTACGCAATAATATTTCAATTGAGGATGGACATGCTCTGGGAGCCATAGCCCGGAAATTAAATATTGATTTTAAAATGGACGGTGACCTCAATCGGGTTTTCTTGAATGGCGAGGATATCACGACCGCGATTCGTCTACCGGAAGTAACCGTGGCAGTTTCGCAAATTTCGGCTCATCTTGAAGTCAGAGAAGCGATGGTAAAACAGCAGAGAAAGATTGCCAAGGGCGGTAATGTTGTCGCCGAAGGACGTGATACCACCTCGGTGGTTTTCCCCAAAGCCGATTTGAAAGTATATCTTGATGCGTCACTCAAGGAACGGGCGCGACGGCGCCTGATAGATTTTGCACGTTTAAATATTAATTCCTCTCTTGTGGAGCAAGGAAAGGATTTGGCCAGACGGGACAGTCTCGACAGCAAACGCCCCCATTCACCTTTAACCCGGACATCTGATTCGGTGATTATCGATACAACTAATCTGACTATTGAAGAGCAAATTGAAAAGATTATCAAGCTGGCGAAATCACATTTTACTTAAGTATGAAATTTGCATATAATGCCGGAAAATTGCTATTTAAATCAGGGGCTCGACTTTTCAGATTTAGAATTTTGCAATTGGAGCATGTTCCCGCAATAGGGCCATTCATTGTTGCCTGTAATCATATTTCATATTTTGATCCCCCTTTGGTGGGAGCGGCTATTCCCCGTGAAATCAATTTTATGGCCAAAAAAGAACTATTCAAGAATAAACTTTTTGGAAAACTTTTAGGGCGCGTTAATGCCCATCCGATTAATCGCGGTGGTTTTGATAAAGCCGCTCTTAACACCGCCATAAGGATTCTGAAAACCGGGCAGGCGATCCTAATTTTTCCAGAAGGGACAAGAGCCAAATATGGCGATTTTTTGCCCCCCCGCCCCGGTATAGGCCTAATTGCCATTAAGACAATAGTACCGGTAATACCGGCCTACATAAATGGCACCAATCAACTTCGAGCCTGCCTTTTGGGCCGAGAGCGTATGGGAGTCATCTTTGGAAAGCCCTTTTCACAAGAAGAGATTGCCGGCTATCAAGACAACAAGGGAGATTATCAAAAGCTGGCCGGGGAGATTATGGAACGGATTAGAAGCTTAAAGGAAAAATTCTCGAATTGGGACAAGAGGAGTTGACATTCAGGATAAATTGTATAATAATGTTAAGTTAAGTCAATTGCCTTTGGGCCGACTTACTAAAGCAGAATATCCCACCTTAGGTATTTCCATGCCTTGGGATAAATATAGTTTAAGGAGGATTTTTAAAAAATGGCAGTAGCCAAAACTCAAAAGAAGAGGACAACTAAAGTAACAGGAGGTGGAGTCCAACCCAAATTGACCAAAAGGAAAGCGGGCGCCGCAAAAAAAACCAAAGTCAAGAAAGTCAAACTGGTCAAGAAAGAAGAGATAAAAGGCACTACCGCTTTAATTGAGCGAGAAGCGAAACCGACCGAGCAGATTGTAACGGTTCGCAGACAACGTGTCTTCGAAAAGGCGGCGGTAAAGGAAGAAATCCCGCGGAAAGCAGTTGCGGAGCCGGAGACTGTGGCTTCGATGAAATTAACCGAAATCGATAGCCGCGAGTACTCGCCGGATGAATATAAACGCCTCCTTGAAATGTATGAAGGAACAATTAAGGATATCAAAGAAGGTGAAATTGTTGCCGGAACGGTCTTAGGCGTAAGCAAAAATGATGTTATTGTAGATGTTGGTTTTAAATCGGAGGGGATTATTTCCCTTTCAGAATTTACATGGCCACTAAATATTGCCGTCGGCGATAAAATTGATGTTTATCTGGAGGAGATTGAAGATCAGAACGGCCAATTGATTCTATCCAAACAAAAGGCCGATTTTATGAAGGTCTGGGATGGAATTCAGGATGCCTATGATTCGGGCGAACTGATTGCCGGCCGACTGGTCCGCCGTGTTAAAGGTGGTGTGGTTGTTGATATAATGGGTGTTGATGCCTTCCTGCCGGGCTCACAAATTGCCTTAAGACAGGTTCCTAATTTTGATGCTCTCATTAATACGACGCTACAGCTTAAAATCATTAAGCTCAATAAAAGTCGCCGTAATATCGTTGTTTCTCGTCGAGTTGTTCTTGAAGAAGAGCGGGAATCAAAAAAAGTCACTTTGCTTAAGGAAATTGCTATTAGTCAAGTTCGCGAAGGGATTGTCAAGAATATAACCGATTTTGGTGTTTTTATTGATCTGAATGGTGTGGATGGCTTACTTCATATCACCGATATGTCATGGGGCCGAGTTAAGCACCCCAGCGAGATGGTTTCTTTGGGCGATAAAATCATGGTCAAGATTCTTGATTATGATGAGAAAACCTCGCGGATATCACTCGGTTTGAAGCAACTTACCCCGTATCCATGGGAGAATATCGAAGAGAAATACCCCATTGGCAAGAAAGTTACCGGACGGGTGGTCTCCATCACTGATTACGGTGCTTTTATAGAGCTGGAAAAAGGAATTGAAGGGCTTATCCATATCTCCGAGATGTCTTGGACGCAGCATATTAAGCATCCCTCTAAAATAATGAATGTCGGGGACAAGATTGATGCCGTGGTCCTTTCCGTGGATAAGGATAACGAGAAAATCTCTCTTGGTATAAAGCAGATGGAACCTGATCCATGGGATACGATAGAGAGGAAATATCCGGTCGGAAAAGTTGTCTCCGGAAAAGTCCGCAACCTTACCGCTTTTGGCACTTTTGTCGAATTGGAGGAAGGAATCGACGGGCTGATTCATATTTCCGATATGTCCTGGACCAAGAGGGTCCAACACCCCTCGGAATTGATGAAAAAAGGGGACAAGATTGATATTAAAATTCTCCGTATTGATCATGAGAATAGACGTATTTCTCTTGGTTATAAGCAACTTAAAGAAGATCCATGGCCGGAAATTGCCAAGAAATATGCGCTTGGTTCGGAATGTCTGGGGACGATAACCAGAGTCTTGGATCGTGGCGTAACCGTTGAACTTGACGATGAAGTCGAGGGTTTTGTTCCGACGGTACAGCTTGGCAAATCAGATTTAGACAATCCGACCAATGCTTTTTCCGATGGGGATCAGATACCTCTGCAAGTTGTTGAATTCGATAGAACCGCCCATAAGATAGTCCTCTCCGTAGCTGCTTATTATGAGAATAGGGAAAAGGCGGAATTAGATCGCTTCATCGCCGATCATCCCACGCGGACCGTCCCTATGAGCGACGCCATCGATGAAAAATCCTCAAACTTGAGATCGAAAGACTATAAAGTCTCCCCGGAATCTCCAGTTGAAGACGAATCAATCGCAGATGGGTCGCCGGATATCCCCACTCCTGAAGAGGAATCACCCGGCGAGAACCGATCAGCCTGATACTATTATAAATACGGATTGGTTGTATTGGTTTTGAGATAAGGCGGCGTCAAAAGCGCCGCCCTATTTTTTTAAAAGAAAAGATTCGGTCATGAAAAAAGTGGCTTTGGAAACGATCGGCTGTCGGCTAAACCAATATGAGACGGAGAAAATAGCCGCCCAATTGGTTCAAATAGGATTTGAAAGAGTTGATTTCAGCGACCAGGCCGACCTCTATATCATCAATACCTGCACCGTAACCGGCCGGGCCGATGCCAGTTGTCGAAAAGCTATTTCTCGAGCCGTTCGGCGAAATAATCATTCACCTCTGGTGATAATGGGCTGCTATGTTTCCTCCGCCGGGCGGAAGGCGATAGACCCGGGGTCAGTCGCTTTGATAGTAGGCAATAATGAAAAAGAAAATATTATTTCAATCCTCCGCCAGCGTTTCCCCGATCTATTTTTCGGCGATTATTATGATGAGAAAATTAGTCTGCTTAAGGAATTTTATAAGCACCATCGCGCCTGGGTAAAGATTGGAGATGGATGCAATCAGAAATGCTCCTTCTGCATCGTGCCCACAGTAAGAGGAGCCTTGGCGAACCGTTCTCCGGACGAAATTGTCTCGGAAATAAGCAGTCTTTGTTCCGCCGGATATTGCGAGATTGTATTAACGGGAGTCCATATCGGCAGATACCGATCCGGCCATATAAACTCAACGGCGGAACTATTACAATTTCTCTTATCGAAAACTGATATCCCCCGTCTTAGATTATCTTCGATTGAACCGCAGGAGGTAACCCCACAGCTTATTTCCGTGATGCATGAATTGCGTAGGCAGGTTTGTCGCCATCTTCATATTCCACTTCAGTCCGGTTCCGACCGGATTTTGGCGATGATGAATCGGCCATATACGGCCGGCCGTTACTTGGAAATTCTTCAGATAGCCAAGGAGAAAATTGCCGGAATTGTTATTGGCGCCGATGTCATAGTTGGTTTTCCGGGAGAAGAAGAAACGGATTTTCTGAAAACCATTGATATTGTCAAATCCGGCTTGATTGATTACCTACATGTTTTTTCCTATTCAGATAGGGCCGGAACGGAAGCGTCGAAATTGCCGCTGAAAGTTCAGCCGAATCTTATTAAGGAACGAAACAAGATATTGCGCTGTCTTTCAGCTGAGTGCTATGCCCGGGCACTGAAAAGAGAAATAGGTTCTATGGCCTATGCGATCTCCGAACATAAAGCCCAAAGCGGCGATTTTTGTTGGGGGATAACTGACAATTATCTTAAGATATCTATGCCGATGAAGGGCGCCGCCTCAAAGGATATCGTTAAAATGAAAGTAATAAAGGCAACCTTAGAATATTTGACCGGCGAACCGATCTGATTACATTGACTCTTTAAATTCCTTTGGACAATTCCATTTTAGAATTATTTGCCCTCCCTAAGGGAAAAATTTTCACTATTTAAATCTCTTTTGACATTTTTCGAGTTATTGCGGAACTGTCTTAACTTCTCTTGTGACAATGAGTAAGGGGGCTCTTTGTGATATCGGCATACCCCTTGCTAAACTGACCTTCGGCGAAATGTAGCTATACGTTTAAACCATTATGATTGAAGAAAAGAAAGAAACAGAAACAGAAATTGTCGATGCGGAATCGAAGACACCCAAAGGGCTTTCTAAGCTGGTCGGGTTGAAAAAGTATATTCTTCCTGCTTCCATCGCCGCTGGTGTTTTTATTCTCGCTATAGTCGGGTCGTCGCTTCTAATGAAAAAGAATCCGGCAACTGACGGCGAAACGGTGGTGCCTACCGATGAACAAACTAAAGTGACAAAAGATAGCACTATCAGCGGAAAAGAAGGCACTTTTGATTCTTTGTTCACCGATATAGATACCGTTGAAGTTATGAAGCAATTGGATTTCCTCTTTTACAACCCGGACGAAAAGATAGATAGCCAAAAGGCAGCCATATCAAAGGATTCGGTTGATACGCTCAACTGGATACAAAGGGAAACGGCCAAATTGGAAACAGAAAAAGCCGCTATTGAGAAGCAAA
>JAPLUS010000038.1 GCA_026397495.1 Candidatus Zixiibacteriota bacterium
ATGTAGCGGGGCCACTTACGCCCCGGGGAAATAGGGTCGATACGGAAAATGCGGCCATAGAATATCTGCTCAATGTCCGCGATTTGGTCTCTGCCGCCGTCGCACTTATCCACAAGGGCTATGCACCATTTTGCCCCGGACTTGATATGCAATATTTTCTATCTCTGCGACCAGGCGAGATGATTTCCGAGACGCAGATTAAAGATTTAAGCATGGCGTTCCTTGAGGTATCGGATATTATTGTCCTGCTGCCGGGATGGGAGGTAAGCGAGGGGTGCCAGGCAGAATATCAGCGGGCCGTGGAGTTGGGAATGCCGTCTTTCTATGGGATCAGAAGTGTGCCGGGTGCCTAAATTTCATCCCCCCGTGTCTCATTACAACCGGGGCATGATCCAGCCGATTGATTTCATGGAGTCGAACTTTACGCCCGACGAATATCGCGGTTTTCTCAAGGGACAGGTTATCAAGTACATCAGCCGCTATCGGTATAAGGGCAGTCCGATTGCTGACCTGGCTAAGGCGCAAACTTATATTCTTTGGCTTCTGGAGTTCGAGGAGAATCGATCCGCATCCGAGATAAATAAGGATAAAAAATGAAACAGACGCGGCTCAAGGTAGTCCTCATTGGCCTAGCTCTCGGGCTGATCGAGGGCGTCGCAAAGGCGGCGTTTCCGTCTTTTCCTATCGTAGAGACGTTCGGATTCCAAGGCGCAATTATCGGGGCATATCTAACAGCCAGAACCGTAAGCGGAATTAAGGGCATGTCGATGGAAAACGGGAACGGCAATGATAATGAGCACGGCAAAGAGATTCCGTCGGATCGTCCGGAGGTTTGCATGACGATGGTGGCGCAATGAACTTCAAGCCGATTTTTTGGATCGCACTTGCACTGGCAATCGCACTTGGTATCGCAGTCTGTGATGGCCTGCGAATCCGCGATAAGGCATCAGTTGTCGCCGGGCGCTACCAAGAGGCGGCGGCTATTGCCGAAGCAAACGAGAAAAGCCTTACCACACAAATCGCCAAGGTGACTGAGATTGTGGGGCAAAAGGATAAAGAGATTGCCGAGAAGATCGAGACCATTGGTCGCATGACCAACGATATTGGCCGGAAGGATAAGGAGCTGGACAAAATAAGGGGCACATGGTCCAAATTAAGTGCCGATTGTCAGGCAAGGCTTCATGAACTGGATGTTACATGGACTCAGAAGTTCAGTCTTTCAGAGGCCATCATTGCGGAGAAAGACAAGGTTATCTCCGCATGGGCCGCGAAGTTTGATGCTCAGATTATTATTTCCGAATCCTGGAAAGCGAAATATAACTCTGAACTTCATCTCCGAACCATCTCCGAACAGGGATGGAAACTCGCCAACCGGAAACTCAAGATACAGGGTATCATCGGGGATATCAAGACGGGGGCCATAATTACCACCGCAGGATATATTATCTTCAACGCCATCAAGGGGAAATGAGATGGCTCCAATTCAACCGGACAAGTGGGAACCCCTAATAGAACAGATGAATCATGCAGGGGAACTTCCCGAAAAGTTTGATATCCTCGCAACCATGGTCAAGATGCTCGCCATAAATGATATGGCCTGTATGGAATCGCGCATCGATGAATTGAGTCGCAAGTTTGATTCATGCATGAAGAAGATATATACCGTCGGCTTTGTTATCGCCGCTCTTGAATTCACGGGTGTCAATATCAAAACCGTCGTTACGTTGATATTGAAGGTGGTGAAATGAAGGACAGAAAAAAGGGTCATGTTTATTGTCCGAAGGACGTTAGCTTTGTTCCCCCGGGCAAGGGTGAACCCATGTGGAAAACAATGGCTTTACCGTTTCATCTAATCGGAAAGGTATGCAAGAAATGTGGGGAACCCTCCGCCGAACATATTTTGGTCATAGAGGAAGTGATGTCGTGAATCTCATTCCCGAATATCTTGACGTGGCGTTTGCCCTGAAACTCCAGCTCACGCCGATAAACGTTGCCATGCTCATAGCCCTGGGCTTGGCCGTGGCCATTGTTTGGCGATGGGCGAAAGGGCGGATCGGTTGATAGACAGGAGGGCTGATGATCCGCCACTTGAAACGACGCCTTCGAGGTTTGGCAGGGTTTTTCGCCCTTGGTCTAATCACCGACATTCTGGTTATCCTCTATCTGCGCTCGGTACAATTAGGTCTGGTCCCCCTGGCAATGGGCGTTACCTTTTTGATTACACTTGTTCCCTTTTTGGTTACACGGAAAGGGATTGAGGCGAAGAGGCCGGAACTGTTTTTCGCATACGCGCTCGGGGCATCTGTCGGCACCGCGCTCGGGATGCTGATAAGGCTGGCATGACAAACAAAATGTATTTCCTTTCTTTCGTGGAAGAGTGCGTTATGGACCCCGCCTATTTTGACTATGTTGGCGGACGCATTGAAGTCTATGAGATCGGTTCAGAAGAATATGCTATCGAGGAAATCCGGTTCTTTACGAAAAAGCTAAAGGCATTCGGTAACTTACGGGATAAATACGATTTCGAGGAAGTCACGGCGGGAGAACTTGAGCGACTGAGGAAGACAATCATTGCGTTAGGAGAGAAGAAAGATGTTTAAGAAGATGATTTCAAGAAAAGACTTCGACGAAGTTCGGGATGATCTGTGGAAACTTCAAGATAAAGTTGAGGAGATTTGC
>JAPLUS010000062.1 GCA_026397495.1 Candidatus Zixiibacteriota bacterium
AAGACGGCGGCGCTCGGATTGTCCTGTCGCATAAATTATAGGAAAAGGATTAGGATATGAAGAAAGTAATTGGGTTAATAATAATTGGGCTACTTTTGACCGGCTGTAGCCGATATATAGATTCCGAGGAGCTATCTCAAAAACTGCCGGAGCGACCGCCGGTACCAAATCATCTAATAATAGCCCATCTAGCCGATGGGCTAAGACTGTCATGGCAGGTGTCTGACACTGCCGCAGTGAAAATGTTCAGAGTATATTCCTCTGATTCGCTTAATGGTTATTATGGTATTTTAGATTCTACTGAGGATTTTTCTTTTACCACAAGAAATCTTGTTAATGGGGGAAGCTATTTCTTTAAAGTGGCCTCCGTTACTACCGGCCATTTGGAAGGGCCAATGTCGCCGGTGATTTCATCTCGTTTTGGCACTCTATCGATGGTTATTAATGGTAATGACAGATATACTCGTTCTCAAAATATAACGGTTTCTTTTGTTGCACCCATAGCTGTGGTTCTGATGCAACTTTCGGAAGATATGACTTTTTCCGGCGCTCACTGGGAGAATTTCGCCCCGGCTATAAACAAGACCCTTTCCGCCGGCGATGGTGTTAAGGGGTTTTATGCCCGTTTTCAGTTTGGCGATGGTTCGGAATCGGTCGATCCTATTGGAGACAGTATTATTCTCGATACTAAAGCCTCTATTGACTCTATTTATTTTGAGACGGTTCCCTATCCATCAGGTGGAGATATATTGACTTTTTATCTGATTTCCGGAGAGCAGGGTGGGACGGCTCAGGTAGTTTTTTCCGGAGTGGATCATCTGCCCCTATATGATGATGGCACCAATGGTGATAGCGTGGCTGATGATGGGATATATACCCGCCGTTATACCATTCCGATAGATCTCAATATTACAAATGGCGTGGTAGCAGGGCTATTTACTGATGAGGCCGGCAATATCGCCGATAGGCGAACCGCCCCAACTCTTCTCACTATTACTCAGCAACCGCCGCCGGTTACATTAATGGCCACGGGGCAAACATCCTCGAGCATAAGTCTTTCTTGGTCACAATCGCAGGAGACTAATTTCTCGGCGTATCATATCTATCGCAATAGTGATAGCACTGTTTCAAACAGTTCTCAGCTGATTACGATTATCAGTTCGCGGACGACCTTAATCTACAACGACATAAATCTTGATGATAATACCTCCTATTATTATCGCATATATGTCTATGATAATACGGGATTATACAGCATCTCCGAGGTGGCTATGGCGAAAACGGCGGTCAATCTGCCCCCGGTGGCGGTTAAGCTGGCCGTGCGGGTAGAGGATTCCTCATCTATTCTCACCTGGACTACTAATAACGATGATGACTTTGAATCATATTTGGTTTACGCCGATACTATTTCCGGCTTTTCAGACATTACCGGGAGACTTTTAAGTATTATAAATAGCCGGACGACGACGAATTTTACCGATATACGTCATGACACCTTAAAATACTATTATAAGGTATATGTATATGATAAACAGGGGCTTTCAGCCGGGTCAGACGAGGTATCAGCCCCATAGGATAGATGAGGTGTTAGCATGAATTTTATTCAGAAACTAAATCAGCTTATTGACTTATACTTGGTCGCCATAAAATCTTTTGGAAAGCTTAGGTCGTGGTTGCCTTTCTTGGTTTATGCCTTATTACAGTTTCTGGTACTTCTAGTCTGTGCCTCATATGACAAACCGCTATTCAATACGCTTCTATACCCGCTGGTCGCCTTAATGGGGGCAGGAAAGGCTGAATATTTTAGCCATTACCCCGGCTTATTTGTGATGTTACCGGCTGTGTTCCAAGGGGGGAAAATAATACTAAGCCTAATCTTTGAGGGAGTAGCTATTGGGCTGACAGTGATTTTATTGCTGAAGGCTTTTTCGCCGGCAAAGGGGAAAGAATACAAAGTCGCCTATGTTTTTTCAAGGTGGCCGGAATTGATGTTGATCTCGGCGATTGTAACCACTATTTGGTTTGCCGCCGGTTGGGGAATTCCGAGTCTATTTTCCGGATTCCTGGCCGGCTCTCCTCGAAGAATAGCTCTTTTTGATATCCTGCTCAAAATTATCATTATTATTTTATATTCAATTTTTATTTATACCATTCCGGCCTTTATTATATATCGGAAAAAAATATGGGAGGCCTTTCGATTTTCCCTTTCTTACTTTCGAAAACAACCTTTCTTTTCATTCTTTTTGGTGATGTTTCCCTATCTTTTGACGATTCCGATTTCATATATGACATCCAGAGCAAATGTTGTCGTGGCAAAATTCACGCCCGAATTGGTACTTTACATCTTATTAACCGGAATAGTAGTTGATTTTATTATTAATTTTGTTCTAACCGGAGCTGTGGTTAAACTCCTGACTACGGAAGAAGAGTAATCCGGGCAGGGGATTGGGCTGGAATTACGAATTATATATATTCAGCTTAGAGCTTGTTCTACGACTGGTTTTCCCCTTTTCTTGCATCTGCCTACAATATAATTGCCAAAATTGACCCGTGAACCTCCCGCGCGGACTGGGGAAAGGGGATAATCTTCGTTTTAGCCGATATTTATATCTAAATCACTCCTGATGGCTAAATAATTCGCGTTGAATTCCGATAATTCTAAGTGAATAGGTGGGTAAATATTATATATGAAGAATATCTTGATCGTTGATGACGACTCCGAGGTCTCTAAGTCTTTAGCAAATCTTTTTGATTCTTCAAGATTCCATTTCTTTTTCCTTGATGATGGCCGCAAAATGATTGACTTCGTTAAGGAACGGAATGATATCGATGTTATTCTGCTGGATGTTAATCTTCCGACCACGTCCGGCCTTGATATTCTTAAGCAGGCCAAATTAAATGACATCTCCATCCCGATTATTATGATATCCGGCCATATTTCAACGGAAAATGCCATAGAATCGATGCGGGAGGGGGGCTTTGAGTATCTTACCAAACCTTTTGAGATCCAGAAAGTCATAGATACTGTGAATAAAGCTTGTGGTTTTAGCAGGAGGAAAGCCGTACCGGTGGAACCTAAGGCTGAAACAGGGATGGCTGAAGTTGATGAAATTATCGGCCAGTCGCCGGAGATTGTGGAAATTGCCAAACTCGTTGGACAAGTCTCTAAATCAGATGCGGCCATCCTTATCTTTGGCGAGTCCGGTACCGGCAAGGAGCTAATTGCCCGCGCCATTCACCGCAATTCCCGCCGCTATAATAAGCCGTTCCTTTCGGTCAATTGTGCCGCCCTGGCCGAGACCTTACTGGAGTCGGAATTGTTTGGCCACGAAAAGGGAGCCTTCACCGGCGCCTATTTTAAGAGACTGGGCAAATTCGAGCAAGCCAATCAAGGGACAATTTTCCTTGATGAAATCGCTGATATGTCGATGCTAACCCAGTCCAAACTCTTGCGGGTTCTTCAGGAGAAAAAACTTGAAAGGGTTGGCGGAAATGATACCATTGAAGTGGATGTCCGGGTAATTGCCGCTACTAACAAATCGCTTGTTCAATGTATGAAAGAAGGTTCTTTTAGAGTGGATCTTTTCTATCGGCTAAAAGTTGTCTCTATATATATACCGCCCTTAAGAGAGAGAAAAGGCGATGTCCCGCTTTTGGCAGAGCATTTTATGTTAAAATTCTCCAAACAATTGGCCAAGGATATCAGTGGCATATCGCCAAAGACCGTAACCATGCTCAATAAATATGCTTGGCCGGGTAATATCAGAGAACTGGAAAACAATATTCATACAGCTTGTGTAATGACCAAATCCGACACGCTCCAGCCGGAGGATTTCCCTATCTTTTCTGAAATAGAATCAAAAGTGGAGATAGATTTGGATCATCTTCAAGATGACTATGCCGAAATATTCAAAAAGATAATCGATCCGGTCTTGCTCAAATTAATTAATGGTTCGGAAGGGAAAATATACTATTTCCTGGAATCGGCGCTGGAACGGGCTCTTATTGCCTCATGCCTGAAGCATTTCGGATCCAATCAGGTCAAGACATCCGAAATGCTTGGAATATCGCGGAATACTCTTCGCGATAGAATATCCAAATATAATATCTATTGAATCTTCTTGCTCATATCATCGCCGCTATCGGCGGCTTTTTCCTTTTCTCCCAGTATTCGAACGAAACTGTAAATCAACAGCGCTAGTATAACCCCCCAGGAAAAAAGAAGCATAAGCCATCCACCGGTTCTCATATTTTATCCTTTCCATGATATTCTTCTATTTTTCGCTTTCTCCATGCATACCAAACGAGATATATAAAAAGAAGCAAGATGGCCAATAATAATAGCCTGATGCCAAGGACATAGGGGACATTTTCCCGCGGAATATCCGCCATGGTGATTACCTTCCACCAGTCGGAAACCAACCAATAACCTAAAATTAAAATTAGAAAAGTCGGAGTGACGTACCTTATTATAAACTTAAAGATTTTTGGAAGTCGCATTCTTGCTCCCAGATGCATCTCATCCCAGGCTTTATCAATTCCGAATACCCATGACAATAAAATGATCTCCATGGTGGCTCCCAGCACAATAATGACATTTCCTCCCCAGAAATCAAGGTCATCCAGAACACCTCGATGCAGGAAAATGATAGCTGGGATTGACATTATAAATGAAAATATGGCGAAGAGCGTAACCGCCTTAGTTTTCTTGATATCGAATTCATCTTCAAGGAAAGCTACGGCCGGTTGAGCCAGCGAAACCGAGGAAGTAATGCCGGCTAAGAAAAGCATTGCAAACCACAAGAATGCAAAAATGGCTCCAAAGGAAATATGGTTAAATATCTGAGGCATAGTTACAAAGCCAAGATTAAAAGCTCCCGATTCGGCAATCCCCTTTATCTGCTCCGGACCAAAAAAGATAAACGCTGCCGGTATTACGATCGATCCTCCAATAATCACTTCGGCAAACTCGTTAGCGGATGAGGCCGCCAACCCCGAAAGGACAATATCATCTTCTTTCTTAAGGTAACTGGAGTAGGTCAATATTACTCCCATTCCGAGTGAGAGCGTGAAGAATACTTGTCCGGCGGCCGCCAGCCAGACTCTGGCCGACTTCAAAGCTGAAAAATCCGGATTCCAGAGAAAACCAAGACCATTGATGGAGTTCCATGAGGGGTGAGCCGCGTCCGGGGCAAATAAAGTGAGAACTCTTACTACCAGAGCAATTCCGAAAAATAGCAATAGTGGCAGAGTGATATTGCATAATTTTTCAATTCCACCCCGAATACCATAGTACAAAACTGATATATTTAAAATGAAAGTTATTATAAAAAAGATAATGGCGCTTTTCGATCCTGCCAAAGGACTATTCGAGCTGACACCCTGAAAGCCGGTCAGGAAATCGACAAATCCGGTATTGGAACTTATGCTTGAGAGTTGCCCGGTGATGGCATAGTAAGCATAAGCGAGGGTCCATGACTCAATATAGTTATAGTACATGAAGATAAGAAAGGGGCCGAATATTCCCGCAATCCCAAAATATTTAATGAAGCGGTTTTTCTGCCAGAGAGAATGAAAGATTCCCGGGGATGTTGAATGGCCGAAGCCGCCGCCAAAACGGCCGGCCGTCCATTCAACCCACATCAAGGGAATTCCCAGAAGCACCAGAGAGATCAAATAGGGAAT
>JAPLUS010000425.1 GCA_026397495.1 Candidatus Zixiibacteriota bacterium
TGAATGGCGGCGCGAAGCACATCACCGGTGGTATTAATGGAGCCGGCCACCGAACCATCGGCCATCCCCCGACGAACCATCATCGCTCCGAAATAGAGAACATTTTTCATTGTCTTAAGGGCTTCCTGTTCGGTCAGCCCTTTCTCCTTGCGGAGTTCATATAATTCTTGGGCGAATGAGGGGAGATGCTCTGATATGGCGGGATCGATAATTTCTACCAGGTCGGTTTTAAGGCCGATTTTCTTGGCCAATCTGGAGATCTCGTCCTTATTCCCCAATAGGGTTACTCCGGCAATCTTTTCAGCGATTATTTTTTTGGCCGCTTCAATCATCCGCGGCTCGGTTCCCTCCGGAAGAACCACTTTCCTTTTCTTGGCGCGGGCCTTAATTTTCATCAGTTCAATAATATCTTTGCTCTTCTTACTTTTTACCGGCATTTTATCAGCTCCCGTCTAATAACGTAATTATTTGAAATACTCTAATTTTCCTGCAAATCAGGGTCGGCCAGATAGGCCTCTATAAAGATATCGATATTGCCGTCCATCACCGATTGAATATTTGAAGTTTCCGTATCGGTGCGATGATCTTTTACCAAATTGTATGGATGAAACACATAGCTACGGATCTGGCTTCCCCATTCTATTTTCTTTTTTGTCTTTTCAATTGCGGCCTGCTTTTTTTTCTGCTCTTCCACTTGCACCAGATACAGCCGGGAGCGGAGAATTTTAAACGCCATCTCTCGGTTTTTTATCTGTGACCGTTCATTCTGGCAGGCAACTACAATTCCGGTTGGAAAATGGGTGATACGAACCGCCGATGAGGTCTTATTAACATGCTGTCCGCCGGCACCGGAGGAACGATAGGTGTCTATACGGAGATCATCATCTTTGATTTCGATTTCAATATTGTCATCAACTTCGGGAATGACAAAAATCGAGACAAATGAAGTATGGCGCCGATTGTTGGCATCGAAAGGCGAAATCCGCACCAGCCGATGTACCCCTGACTCGGCTTTTAAGTATCCGTAAGCGTATTCGCCGGTGATTTCAAGTGTGGCTGATTTCAATCCCGCTTCTTCGCCTTCCAGATAATCGAGTAATGATACTTTATATCCTTTTATCTCCGCCCAGCGGGTGTACATCCGCAGGAGCATACTGGCCCAATCCTGCGACTCGGTACCGCCGGCGCCGGGGTGAATGGTCGCAATAGCATTACGAGCGTCATCGGGACCGGAGAGAAGTGTGGTTAATTCAAATTTATCTAACTCGTCGGACATTTTATCGAGGGACCCCTTTATTTCCTTGGTATCGGGTGAGTTTTCGTCGCCATCGGTCAGAGTAAGCAGTTCTTCATGGTCCGACAGTTCTGAAGTGAACCGGTTAATTTTTTCAAGCCACTTCTTGTGATCAGAGATTTCCTTTAGGATAGTTTGGGCTTTTTGGTTATCGCTCCAGAAATCGGGGGCGACTGTTAGTTGTTCCAACTTGTTAATTTTTTCACGACGTCCATCGAGGTCAAAGAAACCTCCCCAACTTGGAAAGTCGTGTCTTTAAATCAGATAAAATATCTTTTATATCATTTGTCATACTTTTCAGTCTTAAAAAAGAGAAATAATATATATCTTTTCCTGAGCAAATGTCAATCGATAATCCGAGATAGAAAAAGTGGAAAATATGAAAGATTTGTACCCTGATGGAAAATGCTGAACGACCCCGGGAAGACCGTTTGGTTGAAATTGGCATGCTGGTCTCGCATCCAAAGGGAGTGTTGAAGAAATCACATTTTGGTTTTTATCAACAGCTATTCAACGCATAATTGTAATAGGTGTTGCTGTTAGGTAATTTATGCCACAGCGGATTCCGACTTGCGCCGTCGGTCCGCCATGGCGGATTTCCCGACGGAACATTCTGTAGTCAGGAAGGGGTTCCTGACTGCGCGTGAAGAGGTTTATCAATAATCCCGTTGGATGGGGTACCAAGTCATTGAAAGCCTTGGACAGTCGGATGTGGCGAGCCATGAGGCTACAAAATCCGGAACTCGCCGATTATTTTACATTTAGTCTTGACAACATCGCTCAATAATTTATATTCTGTCGAAAATTTGGAAAAATCCAAGATTTGAGAGTTGAAACAGAATAGCCATAATAGATGACCAATAAAGTTGAGATTACCACTTATCTTCAGATATTATCTTTAAAAATTTCATGTCAGAAACCTGCAGTTATTACCATTAAACCCTTAAATTAGGAGATTTTTCATGCAGAAGACTTTCAAAGTCATCACGCTGGCAGTTGCCACAATCATTGTTCTGTCTTTGATTGCGGGGTGTTCGACCCGAGTTCTGGATTTTACCGTTATTAGTAGCAAAAGCATCAATATGAAGGTCGATGATTCGGGGAAGGGCCAAAGAACGG
>JAPLUS010000097.1 GCA_026397495.1 Candidatus Zixiibacteriota bacterium
ATCATAAGCAACAACGGGAATTTTTTTCTTGCGATCGAGAATAGCGGTAAAGAGAAGAAGCTTATCGGCCGCGGTAGGCTCGGGAAATTTCTTTTCACCCCTGAGATCAACAACGGTGCCGGCGTCCGTAGCGGTTCCCAATCCCCAGATAGAGCGATAATTCGACAAAAATTCGGCGGCCGTGGCATTATCAGTAACCGATATTTGCAGGTCTTTGGAAATCTTGCACTCTTCATTAAGGACCGTGAAATAAACGGTCTTTCCGCAGTTGGCATGACCATAGATGCCGATCCTCAGACCGGCCGGCCAACTATATCCTCCTTCGACCTTCTTCCCCTGGTGCTTGGAAACTTGCTTGGAGCCGAATTTGAAAACTTTTAATATCTTCTTAAACATTATTACCGTCAAAACCCATTCATTGAAATCTTAGCCGTCATTTTATAAGACTACTTTGTAACTTCATGGCTCTATCCTGGAACTCCTGTAATTGCTTGTCTGAATATGCCCGCCACTTAATCGGGACATAAATGGCCAAAAGAATAAAGAAAATAATGATTAGAAAATAGTACAAGTGAGCGGCGTTACGTTGGGTCATCACCAGCCGAAAATACCGTGAGCTGGAAAAGGCGCCTTTTATTTTACCGATTAGTTCACTCCAGAAACTCGTCACTTTCGACCAAAAACTGGTCCTTTTCAAATAGATCCATTCCGTCAGATAATGCTCAAATAATTTATTTTTTTGCCCGAGTTTATCAAAGGCATTAATTCGCTGAAGATGGAACTCCAGACTATTTCTATCTTTGAGAAGGGCACTCCCCAGTCCTGATCTCCGACGGGCCAATTCCAAAAACTTCATACTATCCGATAAAGCCCCAAACTCCTCCGGGGTGAGAGCGGAAGTCGTCGCTCGTCCAAACTTATTTATATAACGGGCGATTTCATTCAAGAAAAACAAATTAAGGCGGAAATTATTATTGAGGTTTCCCTCTTTAACCAAGAGCGGTATCAGATAATTTTCAAAGAAGGGGACATCCTGTTTGACCTCGCGCAGTCCTCGACAATGGAGATAGGATCGATTGGATTGCCCATCAATATCCGCTTCCGATTCGAAATATGTTATCATTATTTGAATCGACAGTCGGCGCAAATCGGAGCCGGTAAGAGGAACCTGTTTTATTTTATCAAAAAAGAATTGGTCAACCTCAACCGCTTTATCCCGCTGTTGCCGCAAGGCCTGGAAAACTGCATAGATGCCGTTATAGGTCTGTAAAAAGGCCTCCGTTTCAAATTCTGCAGGACGCTTTTCATAAGCATCGAGATACTTAAACAGTTCTTCAATATATGATTTTATTTCCATCTCTTCGCTTCCAAAATTCTAAAAACATCAGAGCGTGTAAATAATCAAATCCATCTTCCCCAGATTGCCGAATTTGGCGGCCTCCCGAGCGCCGCGAAAGATAAGGGTAACCTGCTTGACCGACGAGGAACGCAGCATATCTTTGGGGTGAAGAGCAATTTTATTACCAAAGGTGGTAACATCAACATCTACCGGATCTGTCTCTCCCAGACCACGAGCATCATTAAGCCCAAGTCTCACCTGCATATTATTCCATTCAGCTACACTAAATAAGTCCTTGGACATCAAGATAACGGCGTCGGCCACGCCTCGAGGTTGAGCAATGGTAATGAGAAGGTAGCTCAACTCTCCGATTTGCTCCAACTTTGTTGAACTAAAAGGGGAACCCCGATAGGTGCGGCCGCCATAGGTCAAAGTATCGGTGGCGACCGCTTGCTCACCGAGCTGCTCACGTTTAGTCTGTGCTAAGAAACCCAGGACGCCGCGTAAAGTATTAAGCAGATTATCAATCATCTGCAGCTGGCTTCCCAGAGCCTGATGGTTATATTCCGCAAGAACAAAATCATCGACCGCCGATATAAAGCGGCCGACTTCCGAATTCATCTCCTTGGTAAATAATTTTTCATTAAGATAATCCTTTAGACCGGGATGAAGATTAATAAGGGTAGAGAAAACTCTAAACAGCTTCTTGAAAATAATCACCATTTTGATTGGATGCGAAGCGTTTCGGCCGATGATAAAATCGTCCAGAGTGGCAGCCAAATGGTAAACCAACATATGGACCATATCTTTGAAGGCAATCTGCAGGTTGGTGCTTTCCCCCGCCAAAGCCCCGGTCGCCGAAACCGCTAAATAGGCCCGCGAAGATAACGACAGAAGATTTTCCAAGCGGTTGCGGAAATCTGCCGCTACCTGAGCCAATCCTTCATCGGCATTAAGGGTAAGGCAGGGCGGATAGTAATTGCGGGAGTAACCAACTTCGCTCCCATTTAAAGTCAATTCCGCCACTTGCAGATAACATCCGTCAGGTAAATTTGGACGCTGTCCAAGATATACCGAATAATTATTGATTAGATACGGCAGGCGCGGCAGGTCTTCATTCGGATCCGGATTGCCTATTGGTTTCTTGGCGACCGGGTCAATGGCAATATAAACAGGGACGGATGATTCATTAATGACTGCTTCCCCACGCACCATATTCCGACTTGATTCATTGATATCAATGTAATTTCCATTGGGTGTCAAAGCCTGGCATCGTGCAACTTCAACCCGCAGTCTATTGCCATTGACAGAGGTATTTAAACTGAGAGCCGGCTTGCCTGAAAAGGATTTCTTAACCAATCCATACTTATCTCCAATATGTAGAGCATGCCAGCGGATCAGTTCTTCAAAATATTTTTCCTGGTCTTTGAGATGCTGCTGAGTAATCAGCATCCCATCCTGCCAATTAACCGAATATAAGTTCAAGTCATCCATTATCTTGCCTCAAACGTTAACTTATCAAGTTATATTCCGCATAGCTTATTGTCAAGCATATTAAATATGGGTTGCATAACCCAAATAGCTCTTTTTCTTTTCTTGTCCAACAACTATTCCTCTGCCAAGCACTTCAAATCTATAATGACATTCCAAATTATTAGGCATGCATATACTTATGATTGTTTCCAATTTTTTCCGCAGGGGTTTGCCCGGGAGAAATTGAATCACCTCTTCCGGTTTAATTCCTCTGATTACCAGCTCATAGCCGGAATCCAATTCGGAAAAAGTTCGCCCGACGACGGTTTCTCTTCCCAGCCGGCCGATTCTTGCGCCAAGTTGATATTGAATCTCTTTTGGTATCTCATATTCGGATTTGACATTTTCAATTATTTTAAACTTGTAGCCAAATATTAACTCCAAAACCCTGGTCACCAATTCCGGATTACCAGCCCAGAAATGGAAGAAGGGAAATAATGTTGACCAGATTATACTTTCTGCAATGGGTGTATTTTCGCGGCAAATATCAAAATCAAAAAGACGTAAGAAAGCCGAGACATGCTCAAATTCAATCAGACTCAAATTATACTTAAGCGTCTGATACCGGCTTTGGGCATTATGTCTAATGACGGAGGCATCAAAAGGAGCCATTAACCCACGGGCCAGTTCCTCCCATTCCCCGGAATGTGTTCGACCGCCTTTCAATCCATAGAAAAACTGATAGGGCATATAATCGACGGCGCTCCGGCAACCAACCTTCAGGACAATTTTGATATCCGCCTGCAGCGGGGTTCCGGGAGCCGGCCATTGCTCTCTTACCTCGCCCTTATAATTTTCAGACTCGCCCACGGCGAGGATATCCACACGATTAATATCAATGCCCAATTTCATTAGAGTATTGAGAGCGGTTATATGATGAAAGGGATACCGTCGGCTGCAGAAATCCGGCATAAGGGCGATGCTTTTTTCATTCATCCTTTGATAATCTCCACCTTGAAATGGGTATTGACTGCCGACCGCGACTTTAAGAAACTGGTAAGTCTTGTTTGAAGCAGATGAGTCTCATCATCAGAATAATAATCAGCTCCTTTAACGCGAACGTCAACCATAATACAGCGCCGGACTCCTCCTGAGGCGCGTTCCACACCATTTTTGCATTCGGCACTAATTATACGGGGATCAAAACTGGTCGCCCAGCTGGAGATTTCAGAAAAGCTCAGCGAACGGTCACGGTTTCTAAGTCGGGCAGATACTTCCGAAACTATCTGTTGTTCCGTCTTGGCCGGAATAGCGCCATTCGTCGGAATAATATTTTCAGCCTTCAGGATTCCAGGGTGGTTTTCATATAACTCGCAAATTTTGCCGGCCTCAATACCATTGGCATTTATTCCGGCCGTAATGGAATAGTTGATAGTAATAGAATCAGGCGGGAGTTCAATATCGTTGGAAAAATCAAACCAGAGCACCAGTTTGTTTGACCGTTCCTCCAGGGAGTATGACTTTTGGGAACGGTCTGATTGTACCATAAATCTCGGCGAATACTCGCGCCCGCCGGAATCAACCACATGGTTGAGTTCAAGAATATGGGTGATATCCTCCGGAAGCTCCACTTCCACCAGGCGGTTTCCCCCGGTATGCTTAAAGAGAGTCAATTCATTCTTATTAATGGCGATGAAACAATTAAAGTAGATTTCAAAAGGAGACTGAAGTTTCAGTTTATCACCACCCGAAGGCAAATCAAGTCTTATCCAATAGAATTTTTCATTTTCCTTTGGAGGTTCACAGCCGTTGGCCCGAAGTGACTGAACCAAGTTGTCGGCCATTGGCCCGATTTCCCATGTGGATGTAAATTTTTCGGGCAAGGTAATAAAATTATCTTCCAGAGCTTTAAAGAGATCGTTTCCTGTTCGGAGTCCTCCCCAATCCATAGCGCGGCCGTTC
>JAPLUS010000004.1 GCA_026397495.1 Candidatus Zixiibacteriota bacterium
TTTCTGGCATCAAGGGCGGTAAGGTTAATCCCGGGAACGCTATCGGCCAATTGCATTATGCCTAATTCCGCCCGTCCGATATAAAGAATTCGGGCGCCTTGCGGGCGATATAGCAGGGGGGGAATAAGTAAATTTTCGGCAGTCAATAAATCAGGATAAGTGGCCTCAACGGTATTATCTGAAACCAGTGTTATGGCCTTGTCACGCTCCAATATGATCTGATGGCCATAAGGGGTGTCAAATGATTGCTTAACCCGATATGACTTGTATTTGACGGTATCAAGATAATTATCGAGCGGAGGGATAGCATATTTTATGATGACCAGGCATATCAAGGCGGCAACAGCAGGGAGAATTATTCTTCGACCTTGATAAAAAAAGGAATTGACGATAACCACTATGATACCCAATGATAGCGCCATTCCCAGAGTGGAGAAGATATTGCCGACCAGCATAATTGTGGCCAGACCGCCAATAAAAGCGCCCAACCCCTCAAAAAGATAAACCTGGATAATCGATGCCGCCGGGCGGTGTCCCTTGCTTGTGATTGACGTGAATAGCATCCCCGATATGATACTAACCGGGAGGACCGAGATTACGGAAATAAAAGCGGCCGAACTAAAAGGAATTACCTCGCCGACTATTCGGGTCACCATCAGGGGTAAAAGACGAATGCCTATGATGGTCAGGGGGAGAAAGACCGCGCCGATGGCAAAAAGAACCCTGGGTTTGCTTTTGGATTTGGTTTTTCCCTCAAGATAGGCTCCCCAGGCAACTGACAATAGCCAGCCAAAAAGGGCCGTGCCGATAAAGAGTTCATCGCCATTTAATGATGAGACCAGTTCGCGCAGGAGCAACACCTGTCCGCCGATAGAGAAAAGGCCGAGGAGAAATGAATTTCGATTCATTAGAACAGTCCTGGTATAACTCGATTACAGTTATAACAGCGATTGCCTTTAAGATTTTTCTGATATATCAGATACCCCCGTCGTTCGATCAATAGCTTTCCGCATTGGGGGCAATAGGTCGATTCGGCCGGGTGCCCGGGAAGATTGCCGAGGTACACATACTCCAATCCTTCTCCTCGGCAGATGCTATGAGCGGTTTCCAATGTAATCTGTGGAGTGGGAGGCAGATTTTTCAATAAATACTGAGGATAAAATCGAGAAAAATGAAGGGGGGTATCAGTCCCAATGTTGGATTTTATCCATCTGGCCAATTCTCTGAATTCATCGGGAGTATCATTTAGAGTAGGTACAATCAGATAGACCAACTCCAGCCAGACCCCGGATTTCTTTATTTGAATAATGGCATCCAAAACCGGTTTGAGTTGGCCCCTGACAATATTCCTATAGTAATCCGGACGTATCGCCTTGAGGTCAACTTTGACAGCATCAAGAACTGATAGAAGATTTCTTCGCGGCTCGCTTTCCATAAAGCCATTGGTAATCATCACCGATCTTATCGATTGCTTATGCCCCAATTCGGCGATATCATACATATATTCATAGAATACGGTCGGCTCCGAGTAAGTATAGGCGATGGCAGGTACATCCTTCTGCCGACAGGCAGCGACCACCTGCGCCGGCGAAAGATTGATATTATCTGTTTGCTCCGGCTGGGATTGCGATATATCCCAATTTTGACAGAATTTGCAGTCGACATTACATCCGGCAGTAGCTAATGAAAAAGCGGTTGTTCCCGGATAGAAATGAAAGAGGGGTTTCTTCTCAATCGGGTCAATGCTGACCAAGCAGGGAAGTCCGTAAACCAGAGTATAATACTTATCATGATGATTCTCCCGGGTGCCGCAAAATCCGCGTTCCGAATCGGCTACGATGCAATGGCGGGGGCAAAGGCCGCATTCGATACCGCCTCCTTTTAGCTTCTTATAGTAACGCGCCTCAATGGAGGAGAGATTTTTGGGGAGTCCGGAGGCATGGGCCTCCTGCAGGCCGCCCAGAAGTTTGGGCAGGAGGTTAGTTTGCATAATAGCGGTGGCCATAGCGCTACAGCCAAGACAGCGGAGGAAGGTCCTTCTTTCCATCAACCGGCCACCTTTAAATATCGTATGGCAACAATCTGGCTCATATAAAGATATACAATTGAATTTGTCAAAACTGTCAACACTTTTTTCCTTGACCGTATGTATAAAGAATGGTATCCTAAAAAAGGGAATCTATGAAAAAAATAACCATCATTGTTTTTGATCTGATGCTTCTTTTAACCGGTTGCTTTTCAGGTTCTTATGCTGCCATCAGGGAACCCGCCGTGGCCGGCCAGTTCTATCCATCGGATTCGGCTAAACTCAAGGAGATGGTCTCTGATTTTTTGGCCAAGACGGAAGAATTACCTAAAATTGACGGCCGGATAATTGCCATAATCGTGCCCCATGCCGGCTACATCTATTCCGGACCGGTGGCGGCCTATAGCTATAAGCTTTTGGAAAACTCAGGTATCAAGAGAGTAATTCTTTGTGGCCCGACTCATCGCTATAGTTTTATTGGCTTATCGGTCTATGGCCCGGGTATCGGATGGAAAACACCGTTAGGAACCGTTTCCTGCGATGATACTCTCTGCAATATTCTGCTGAAATATGATCCTGGGATTAGGGTGATACCAGAGGCGCATACTCAAGAGCATTGCCTTGAAGTGCAGCTGCCTTTTCTTCAGACGGTGCTTAAGGATTTCAAAATCCTGCCGGTGATTATGGGTAATCCCGATGAAAAAACCGTGCCATTGCTGGCTGATGCTTTGCAGTCCCTTCCTTTTGATTCAAAAACAATAATGATTGCCTCAACCGATTGGCAGCATTATCGATCAGCTTCAGTGGGAAGCAAAATGGATTCGCTCGGTATGGGATGTCTTAAAGATCTGGATGTCTCGCGGCTTCAAAAATATCTGGCGGAAGGGAAAGTTGAGATGTGTGGAGGTGGGGCGGCAGTTGCGGTCATAAGGGCGGCCATCGCCAAGGGGGCCAACCAAGTAAAAATCCTCAGATATGGCGATTCCGGAGATTTAGCAGGGGATAAAAGCCAGGTGGTGGGGTATTTGGCCGCCGTTCTCTACAAGTCGCAGGCCATAAAAATCGATAAACAACAATTGCCGCGGAAAAATAATAATCAGGAAATGGTCTTGGAAGATGAGACCTTGGCTGGCAGGTTTAATCTCAACCAAGCCAACAAAAAGCAATTACTCAAGATTGCCCGGGAATCGATAAGGGGTTATCTTACCGGCGAAACTCTGCCTGAATTTCAGGTCTCCGATGATCTCCAGAAATTCGGAGCCGCCTTTGTAACTTTGACGGAAAATAATATCCTGCGCGGCTGTATCGGTTATACCACGGCGGTTGAGCCATTGTTTAAGACAGTTTCGGCTTGTGCGGTACAGGCGGCGGTAAGTGATCCCCGTTTTTCCCCGGTACGGAAAGAAGAAATTGATAAACTTCATATTGAAATATCGGTTTTGACCCCGATGAAAGTAATTGATTCTCTGGAAGAGATAAAAATCGGCCGCGACGGGCTAATGATATTTAAGGGAAATCACCGTGGTCTCCTTCTTCCACAGGTGGCGACTGAATATGGTTGGGACAGGAAGGAATTCCTTGAGCAGGTCTGTGTTAAAGCCAATTTAGATAAAGAAGCTTATAAAGACCCGGAGGCGGTTATTTATAGGTTTCAAGTGGTTGTCTTCGGTGAATAGAGCTGCTTGACAAGAATATAAATATAGGGTATGATAAAAGATTATATTCAATCGGAGGACCCTTAATTGATTTATGG
>JAPLUS010000057.1 GCA_026397495.1 Candidatus Zixiibacteriota bacterium
ATTTCATTTTAAAAAAGGAAGCAGGGTCCCGCGAATGGGCTATTATCTCCCTTTTCTTCCTGGTTGAATTGTATTTTATTTTTGAGTTATCCTCCCGACATAATGAAATTCCCTTTTTCCTGCCAACATTGGTTTTATTTGTCATTTTTATTTTTCACACCGCCCTAACCGGCAGACTCACGCGTTTAATATTGATCACCATAGGGCTATATCTGATTTCAATCTACTCAATCTATTTGGAAATTATCTCAGCTTTTGCCAAAAATATCCTCGGGACAGATATTGATTCCTCCCTGAAAGCGTTGAAAAATACTCCTATCGGATGGATTGGACTTGGAGCGCTGACCGTTTGGGGAATATTTTCACTCTTTAAGTATATTGCCAATAGAAGCAATGATGAAGAAGCTGTTATTTGGCAACTGCCGATGATCTATTCCCTGTCTCCCGCATTTTTTATATTAACGGGTATTTTATTTAAGGGATATCTATCCTTTATCATTCTCAGCGTCGTTTTGTCAGCGGCCATATTGGTGATTTTGCGCCGCTATATAAATTGGCTGATATTGATTTCGGTTATTTCCCTTTCCTTGGTAATTCTTGGTTTTTGGCAATTTATATGGGGACTGGTGATTGGAGCGGCGATTATATCGATTCTTGGTTTCATCTTTAAAGATAAATCGTGGAAGATAGCCTTATTGATTATTTTAATGGCGACAATGGGTTATTCCGTTCATATGTTCATTCCTATACGTTCCGCTCTTAATCCCAATATTGACGAAAATAAGCCATCCCAATCTCTGACAGCAATGATCGGTTATCTGGAAAGAAAGCAATATGGTTCGGAGAATATGATAGAGCGAATGTTCATCAGACGGGCAGATTGGAAAAACCAGTTTGGTGACTGTCAGAGAATGGGATTTTGGCATTTCCTCAAAGATCAATATGGTCTCAATGGTCATCGCTTCGCCATTGTTTTTATATTGGGATTGTTTGGAATATGGGAAAGCATTCGCCGAAAGCCTGAGATTGGTTTACCCTTCTGGGTATTGGTTTTGGTCTGTTCGGTTGGACTGGTATTGTATATGAATTTTGCCGATGGAACTCGCCAAAACCCTATTACGGGCGAAGACTATATGGAAGTCAGAAATCGTGACTATTTTTGGACGCCGGCTTTCATCCTTTTTGGGTTGGCCATTGGACTGGGAATTGCCGGGTTTATGGATCTTATAAGAGATACCACGAAAAATAGTAAGCTTATTGTCCGGAAAACTCTTTTGGGCGCTTCCGGTTTGTTAGTGCTGCTTCCAATATTTCCTCTTAAGGACAATTATTTTATAAATGATCGCTCAAGAAATTTTATGCCATATGATTATGCCTGTAATTATCTCCGCTCATGCGATAAAGATGCCATCCTTTTCACCAATGGGGATAATGATACTTTTCCCCTATGGTGTGTTCAGGAAGTTTATGGTTTTAGGAGGGATGTGAGGATTGTCAATTTGTCTCTGGCTAATGCCTCATGGTATATCAAACAGATGCGTGATAAGTATAATGTTCCCATAAGTCTCGATGATGCCGCTATTGATGGTCTGCGTCCATACTTCATTGTCAATGACAGCAGTATTTCTCGTATTCAGGATCAGGTGACTGAAAATATTATTGAGACTAATAAGGGGCGCTATCCCATTTATATGGCGGTTACGGTTCCAGAAAGCAGTCGCCGTCTTCATGGCCGTTCTCTGGATGAATATTTTATACTGGAGGGGATGGTTTATCGGTTAACTCCGCTTCGTGGCAAGCATCAGCTTAATTTTGAAAAAACAAAACAGCTCTATTTGGAAGAGTTTAGCTATCGCGGCGTCGGCGATTCATCCATATATAAAGATGAATATACCGGTCGCATGGTCGGCAATTACGCACAGGGCTTTTTGGTATTGGCCGATTCATTGCGGACGGCAAAGGATTTGGCGGGAGCCTTGGAATATGTGAAAAAGGGGCTTCAGATAGTTCCCCAATCTTTTGACCTATATGCTTTCGGAACGCAGTTGTTGGTTCAGATGGGGAGAACGGATATGGGTACCATAAGAAATTTTGTGGAGAGTGCTCCGCTGAAGGAAAGGCAAAAATTATATTTCAATTGCGGAGTGTCGACAATCCGTTTGGGAAAGCAGGAAGATGCTATCGGCATTTTGGAATTTACTCATAAACAATATCCTGACTTTTCTGATGCCTATCGAGCCTTAGTCGCTTTATATTATCAAAATGGACGTTACCAGGATTTGAAACGAACTGTGACCGATTGGATAAGGCGACATCCTGAAGATTCAGAATCGCAACAGCTATTTCATGATATCCAAGGGCTTACCAACGGGACAAATACTCTGCCGGAGCCCCATTGATGAATATTCTAGCTCTTAACTGGCAGGATATGACCAACCCCCAAGCCGGGGGAGCAGAAGTGCATCTGGAGGAGTTGCTGAGAAGACTGGTGGGAATGGGGCATCAGGTAACATTACTCTGCTCCGCATATAGGGGGTCCATTCCGGAGGAAAGAATACGGGGAATCAGAATAATCAGAAGAGGGAATCGATATAATTTCAACTGGGTTGCCCCCTGGGAATTAAGGAGGATTTTAAGGAGGGAGAAATATGACATTCTCATTGAAGATATAAATAAGATCCCTTTTTACACCCCGCTTTATCTGGATATAAAAACCTTGATAGTAGTCCCGCATCTTTTTTCAACGACGGTATTTAGAGAAATAAATTTTCTGCTGGGGACTTATATTTATCTCTGTGAAAAACCCCTGATTTATGTCTATCGCGACAGGAAATTCAATGTTATCTCGGAATCAACGGCCAATGATATTTCGCGAAGGGGAATTGCTCGATCGAATATCTCAATAATTCATTGTGGTATTGATAAAGGGACTTATAATTATGCTCCTTCTGTCGGGAAGTATGATAAACCGACTATTTTGTATCTGGGCCGTATA
>JAPLUS010000371.1 GCA_026397495.1 Candidatus Zixiibacteriota bacterium
GAAGCACCAAAAATGCCACCGCCGGTCCTTCAAGCGATATTGATATTTTAATTCACTTTCGGGGAACCAATGCCCAACGGGATCTGCTTGAATTTTGGCTGGAGGGGTGGAATTTATGCCTCAGCGAGATGAATTATCTAAGGACCGGTTACCGGATTGAAAAGCTTTTGGATGTCCATATCGTGACCGATGAAGATATTGATCAAAAATCAAGTTTTGCCGTCAAAATAGGGGCTGTTACCGACGCTGCTCGGCCGCTGCCCTTGAAAAATCCAAGCGCCTAATTTTAGATCAGCTCCCGAGTGGCTTGTTCGGGATATTCAGGGTCGAATCGAATCAGCGCCAATTCGGGACCATCATGTGCGGCCGTGAAAGAATATGTCCGTCCAATACGATCCTGCCATCCACCCGAAAGCCGAGCGGATTCATGGATATGGCCATGTAATGTGACTAACGGCTGCCGCGTTTCAATAAAATTCCTAATGGCGATGCTTCCTATATGGGGATCAAGGGGAGCATTATCATAGTTTTGCCTGGCCAGGGGGCTTAGGTCAAGATTAGTGTTGTGGGGTGGAGCATGAAAAAGGAAAATCGCCCGTTCAAGATTATCATCATTAACCAAAAGCTCAAGGTTATCCTTAATGGTGGCATATTTCTTTTCATATTCCGAAACGGGACGGGAACGCCAGCCCTCTTCAGGAGAGATACAGCCGGGATCAACATAGCGCGATATATCATATCGTTCCCAGTCTTTAAGAATGAATGGCGTGGGTGGGACATAAGCATATCCGTATATTGAATATATTCCCAGCTGCAGCCTTCGGTCGTGAACATATTCCCATATTCCGTGAGTAGCCGCATCGAGAATTGAAGCTTCGTCAAATCGCCCATCATCATTTCCGAGGATAAGCATAATTCTTGGATAGGCATCGACCATTAATTGTCTTAGTTTGGCAAAACCGATAACCAGAAAATCGTTGATAAAATCCTGATGTATGGTATCGACTACCGAATGAGATGTCAATGCCGAAGGCAAGAGGTCGCCACCTAAGAGAACCATTTCCGGCCTCTCTTCGGCGATTGCCAGAAACAGCTTTTCATAGCGGTCAAGTTGGCCGTGCAAATCCGAAACAAAAAAACATTTAGGCAAAAGAAATACCTCTCACAATAATCAGATTTCCCTTTTTTAGAATTCCAATATACAAAGTTTTGGGATATATGGAGATAAATGTTAGATGACAAAAAGGAATTTTGTGGGTCGGGTTCCGAAACGGTGAACGAAGTGAACGAGACCGAGGTGGGTTTGATGAATCAAACCCCTACGGAATATAAACCATTTTGCGCTTCGCGCAATGTCAGGACCCTAAGGGGTGGCTGACCTACTCGCCGCGGCGAGCCGCGCGTAGTATACATTTTAAGAGGCGTAATCTTTCTTCTTGTCCTTCAGGCGGCCCCTTTTTTGAAGAGCCTCCCGAAGGATATATTCCACCTGACCATTCAGGCTGCGAAGTTCATTGTCGGCCCACCTCTGCAGGAGGCCTAAGACCTCCTGATCCATCCGCAATAAGAATGACTTCTTAATCGCCATGATTAATGGTAGAGCGTTCCCGTGTTAATGACCGGCTTGCTGGCGGTCTCTCCGCAGAGCACCACCAGAAGATTGGATACCATGGCCGCCTTGCGCTCGCCATCCAGTTCGACAATATTTTTCTCGGCCAGCTGGGTCAGCGCCATCTCCACCATTCCAACGGCTCCTTCTACGATCAGCTGGCGGGCGGCGATAACGGCTCCGGCCTGCTGGCGGCGAAGCATCGCTTCGGCAATCTCGGGGGCATAGGCCAGATGGCTGATCCGGGCTTCGATTACATTCACTCCCGCCTGAGAGAGCCGCTCCTGAATTTCATTGCGCAGCTGCTCGGAAATTGGGCCGGTATGTCCGCGCAGGGAAATTTTATCCTCGCTATGCGAATCATACGGATGCTGGGTCGCCAGATTTCTGACCGCCGATTCGCTCTGAATTTTTACGAACCCTTCATAGCTGTCAACTTCGAAAGTCGCTTCAGCCGTATCGACCACTTTCCAGACAACGATCGCGGCAATCTCAATTGGGTTGCCGTCGATATCGTTCACTTTAAGACGGGTGGTCTCAAAATTTCGTACCCGGAGCGATATTCGCCTCTTCATATAGAGCGGATTGGCCCAGCGAAGTCCCGGCTGCCTGACCGTGCCGCAATATTTACCAAAAAGCTGAAGAACCCGTCCTTCGTTGGGATTGACCATGAAAAGGCCGGCCATCAGGAAAACGTCAATGGCGATGATAATCATCGGCCATGCCTTCATCGCTTCCCGGGCAGTAATGGCCCACCATATGTCGGCGGCCAGAATGGCCAGGAGAATAAATACTATCACCCAGCCGTTTAAAACCATTCGTTCACGTTCTTTAATCACATATCCTCCTTTGATATCACAATGATATCACAATGATATCATTATTGTCGACAGATGTCAAGAGATTTCTTAGCAAAAATAAAAGAAATCAGAAAACTATTACTTAAATAATTATCATCCAATGATATATAATGTTAATGGGAATGCCGTTGTCAGGGAGTTTGTAGACCGGTGGCCCATAATTTATGGTCGGAGAAATACTTGTTGCGATAATAATGTTCTGTCATCTGGGGGCACAGGATAAGGTACGCTCGGGCAGGCTAAAGCCTGCCGCGCACGTACAACAGATCCATCATGAATGATGGGTCACCCATCAGTAAATACAGGCGATGCTTTTCTTGTCATTCTGGCGAAAGTCCCACGACCCGACGTTTGGTGGGCCCGAATCCATGTTAATTCTGGATACTGGATCAAGTCCAGTATGACGGGCGGGGGAGGCTGGATCCCCGTCTTCACGGGGA
>JAPLUS010000218.1 GCA_026397495.1 Candidatus Zixiibacteriota bacterium
AATAGCGCGGGTCTTGTCGGTAGAACCGCTGTCGACGACAACGATTTCATCCACCCATTCAATTGAATTCAAGCACCGCCCAAGATTGGCCTCCTCGTTGTTGGTGATAATCACGGCGGATATTTTGGTCATTGTGTCTCCCTCATTACTCGCCTTATTTCCTCCACCACAGCCTCAAGGGAAATTTTGTCAATAGATTCATTATTCGGCGCCACCAGGACACCATAATTTTGGCCAAGCGGTCGCCATCGTTTAAAATTCTCATTATAGGGAATATACAGTCCCACGACCGGAATGTGGAACGAGCGGGCGATATGAATGAGGGAAGTATCAGAAGAAATGAAAAGTCCCAAATGCGGGATAAGAGCTGACACCCCAAGAAGAGAAAGCCCCGGCGGAATGACAACCGCCTTGGGAACGTCTTTGGTCAAGGTAACGGCCTTTTCATAATCTTCCGGTGCGGCGAAAACAATTGGTCTTAAATTGGGGAGCTTTTGTCGCAATTCATTCAGCAGAGCTCGATAGTTTTCGATCGGCCAGACTCGATTACGCTCGCCCGCCGATATATTTATTCCCATTAAGATAGAGCCATGGTCAAGTTTAAACTCGGCCACAAAATTTTGAGCCCTAATCTTGGCAGCCGAATCAATATGGGGAGAGACAAAATAATCCTGCGAGGCCGGGAAGATACCGAACAATTTTAATGGTTGTAGAATGCTTTCAATCATATGGCGTTTTTCAAATATCTCATAAACTAAATCGTAGTACCGCGTAAATTTCTTCTTACCAACCGCAATTTTGGGCGCTCTCTTTTTGGAGAAATAGATAACCGATATCGCCGCTGTGGTCGAATCAAAATAGACTAAGTCGATGATTAAATCATAATTATTTTTACGAATTCGACGGGCGGTGACAAGGTCGCGCCAGAGCGACTTTTTATATAGAAATATTTCATGGAATCGCCTGTCACCGGCAATCAGGGGGTATGCTGTCGGCGATATTATTATATCGATTTTCATCTGCGGCTTGGCCGTCTTAAGCGCCGCCATTAAGGGAAGGGAAACAAAGAGGTCTCCGATTTTCTCCGGACGATAGATCAGAATATTTTCCACCTTGGTGATATCGATGGCATCACTGATAGCTAATTTCTTATTAAAAAGGAAATTAGCTATGCCCAAAACAATTTTCTTAAACAGATGCTCAATGGATTTCATCAGCGGCCTCTCAATTCCTTGCCGCCGGTATGGCTGCCGAACTTGTTTTCTTCATAATATTCAACACCCAATCAAATTCGGCCACGACCTGCTCCGGCTGAATATCATGGACACTATCAATATCTTGAGATACAACGGTACCATATTCCTGACGATATGGCCGCCACGAAGAAAAATTCCTTTTATGAGCGGTATAGAAGCCAATAACCGGAATTTTCATCAGGCGCGCCAGATGAATCAGCGAGGTGTCGGGACTGATCAATAGATTGACTTTCTCTAAGATAGCGGCGGCGTCCAGCAGAGAAAGTCCCTCGGGAACAATAGCGACCTTCGCCGTAACCGTCGATAGAAGTTCAATTCCTTCCTGACGCTGGTCCATTGTGCAGAAAATAATAAAGCGAAGCGAGGAGTATTTCTTATTGATAGCTTCGATTATCGATAGATATTTATTCAAAGGAAGCGCTCGGGTGAAACTGCCGGTTGAAATGTTTACGCCGATTAGAAAAAATGCTTTGGAATATAAATTCTCATAGAATATGGAAGCTTTGGCGCGAGAATCCGCCGGGATGAACACCGGCAGAAAGGGGTCAATGGTCTCCGGTTTGACGCCAAATAGATTGAATATCAAAAAACCATTATCGATATTATGATCCTCACCATTAGGCAGATATGGCTCGCAGTAATCATAGAATAAGGCCAACTTTTGTTTTCGCGAGGCCGCCTTTATGGCCCTGCCACCGATTATTTTGGAAAGAAGAAGGCCGGTAACGGAGTCCAGACAATTGGGGTCATAGACAATATCAAAATGGCGGTGTCGTAATCTCTGAATCATCGGCCAATCAAAAAATATATTTTTTCTATAAATATGCACCGCTTTAACGGTTGGGTCATTATCAATCAGAATCCTATTATGCGCCGACGCCATTACCTCTAATTGAATATGTGGAAATTCCCTTTTAATGGCATGGATGGTCGGTATTATGGCAACCATATCCCCCAATTTATCCTGACGGAGAATCAGCAATGATTTAACTTGAACCGGTTTCACCGGCCAGTTAGAATTCTTTCCCTTGTTCAAGACCAGACAGAAAAACCGGTAGAGAAATCCTTTAAAGAATAACTCTATTTTTTTAACAACCAGCGACGGCATAAATATCCTTCAGTACGACGGGGATGGCACTTCCGGCCCGGCAGAATCGAAACCATCCTTGAACTGCATCAAATATAACTTATGATAAAGTCCGCCAAGTTCCAGAAGCTCCTGATGACATCCCGATTCAATAATTCTGCCATCATCGATAACCAGAATACGATTGGCATTGATGATGGTCGATAAGCGATGGGCAATAACCAGGGTTGTCCGTTCCTTCATAAGATTATTAATTGCCTCCTGTACCAAAAGCTCCGCCTCAGTATCCAAGGCCGAGGTAGCCTCATCAAAAATCAATATCTGCGGATTTCTCAAGAGGGCGCGGGCGATGGCAATCCGCTGTCTTTGGCCGCCGGAAAGCATCACGCCGCGATTGCCGACAACAGTCTCATACTTCTTTTCAAAATCTTGAATGAAATTATCGGCATTAGCCGCACACGCCGCAGAAATAACCGTTTCCATCGGAGCCTTCTCGAGACCATAGGCAATATTATTGCGGATAGTGTCATTGAAAAGATAAGTCTCCTGCGTAACAATTCCCAATAGCCGCCGCAAAGAATTTAATTTAATATCGCGAATATCCACACCATCAATAACAAGGCGGCCTTTTTGCGGGTCATAGAAGCGGGGCAATAAGTCAAAAAGGGTCGATTTGCCGGCACCGGAGGGACCGACCAACGCGGCCACCTCCCCTTTCCGGATCTCAAAGGAAACATCATTTATGACCGGCGTCCCGTCATTATAGGAGAAAGAGACATTCTCATACTTGAGAGTCGATTCAAATTTGTCTTTATGAATCGCCTGCGGCGACTCCTCGACTTTGATAGGAGTATCGATGACCCTAAAGATTCGTTCCGCCGCCGCCATTCCTTCCTGCAATTTAATATGTATCGAAAGCAAAGTTTTAACCGGTTTGATAAGCGAAAACATAGCGATAATAAAAGTCATAAAATCACCGGCATCCATCTCGCCGCGGCCTTCGATAATTCTTGTCCCGGCAAAGAGAAGTATTAAAATGCCGGCGGAGACAATCATAATTTCACTTACCGGACTGGCCAGATTACGGATTCGGGTCATTTTAACCAGAGCGCGGAAATAATCGCCGGTCGCCTTGACAAATTTCTTGATCTCGAATTTGTCCATAGCATAGGCCTTAACAATCCGGATATTCGAGACAGTTTCCTCCAGAACGGAATTGACATCGGCCATTTTTTCCTGCGATCGTTGTGAGTACTTGCGGAGCTTTTTCCCCATCCAGTAGATAAATCCAAAAACCAGCGGAAGAACCAGGACGGCCAGAAGAGTTAATTTCCAAGAAAGAATGATCAGGAAAATAGTCAATATCAAAATGGTCAAGGAATCGGTTACCAGACGATTAAAGCCGAGGTCAATGGTTTCATTGAGAACAATAACATCGTTGGTCACACGCGAAATCAGCTGTCCGGTCCGTTGGCGATGAAAAAAACTGAGCGATAATTGCTGATATTTTTCAAAAAGACGGTTGCGGAAATCCCTGATTACAGACTGCTGGACATAGGCCATAAAGAATCCCTGCAGATACAGAAAAAGATTGGCCAAGACGGCTATGGCTATGATTAGCCAGCAGAAATTCACCAGTGTCTTCTGGCGGTTCTTGCCGTCGACGGTATTATGGACAATATCCTTGTTTGGATTTGCGATGCGGCAGACATCCCCCCGAGAACCGGCAAATCAGTAATGGCAAAAAGCGTCATTAGAAGCGGCCCGGCCATCCAGACTAAAATACCGGATAAAACGGCATAAAAGGCAGCCGACAGCGAAGAGAAAATAATATACCGCCAATATGACGTGAGCGACTGAAAGGTGCGGCTATACAGATTCACTGATAAATCCTAATTTAAGAATCACAGATTATCGTCGATTTCTCCAAGTTATCCAAAAAATAACTATGAATAATTAAGATAATCACAAGGTGGGATAAAAGTCAACCGGTCGGGTGATTTCAGGGATAAATTCTTGCGGCCGTTTCAGGTATCAGAATGAGGAATTTTTCAGGCGGAAGAGTAACATTTTGTTTTAGATTTCGCCTTTCGGCCTGAAACCGAAGATGATTTATACTCGAGATATATTCAAACCCGCTAATAATATATTGGCCTTTCACAAAATCATACGATAATCTCATCTCAAACATGCCGTTCCCCCAACTCAAGCGATACTCTTTTATTTGAGGAGTATCCTTAATGACGGTTATCTCGAGGTGCTTCCGGGCTTCCTTAGCTTCAGGCGGCACCCCGCGGAACAATTCAAGAATTAATCGCTCCATTCGGAAATCACCGGAGCAGGAATCCTTCAGTAAGGCCATTATCTCCCCCGAATAAAACTGATTTTCGGTCGGAAAATAGGCCATAACAGAATCCGCCACCAATAATCCTTTTATTACCCCTTTCCCGAGATAGCCCCTAGCGAAAAAACTTAAACTGTCGCCGGATTGATATATATCAAGACGGGCCGAGTTTTTTCGGCCATTGCGATCAACGGTAATATCAAAAAGATAGGCATCACCCCGCTTTGGAGAAATCTTTTGGTCATGTTCAGGTTCCGTTGTTAGATTTCTATGCATAGAGGTACAACCGCTAATAAAGGCGACGGCAATAAGCATCGCTGTTATTAAAAGATATTTTATGATAGTCACCCTTAGCCCACTTTAAGACCGGTAAAAAGTTGGACAAAAATGGCAATAAATGGCCCAAGAATAAATCCAAAACCCCCAATTATGATAAGGAACATCAATATAAACGGGGCAAACCGCTCAAATTCAACCAGCACAATTTCATATCTTGCCGGCAGTATATTTTTCAGTATGTGAGAGCCATCAAGAGGATACAAGGGAATCATATTGAAGAGCGCCAGCGAGATATTGACTATCACGCCGAATAGAAAAAACTGTACGATTCCCGGCGGTAATTGAATAATACCACCATAGGCAATTCGAAAGAGAACGCCAAAAATGAATGCCAATCCCAAATTCGAGAATGGTCCGGCGATTGAAATCCAAAAATCCGCCACCCGCGGATTCTTAAGATGATAGGGATTTATCGGCACCGGTTTGGCCCAGCCGAAACGGAATCCCGACAAAAACATCATCAGAGTGCCAAAAAGATCCAGATGGGCCAGCGGATTAAGGGTTAATCTTCCCATATCTTTGGCGGTGGTATCGCCGAACCGGAAAGCGATATAGGCATGAAAAAATTCATGCACCGTCAGTGAAAAAAGAATCGCCGGTGCGGCAATAAGAGCATTCTTAATGAAATCAGGACCAAACATATTAAGAGTTCAATATCCTATTTAAGCTTAATGGAAACAAAGGGCGAGCCGGCTTCAAAAAATCCCCAATTTTTCTCAACACCTTTTTTTATTCCAATTCGTTGCGACCTTTCGATTTTTACGGGCCGATAATGGCGATCCTCAAGATAAAGTTTCACTCCGGTCAAATCAAGGCCGTTCTGGCGCTGGGTCAGATGGAAGGCTTTACAGAGTTTTCCTGGCCCGTCGGCTAAGCGATTGTTGTCTGAATATTTAAAACGGCTTTTCATTATTTCTATCCCCTCGACCGGCTCGGCGCCGCGAATCAATACCGCCGCCGGAAATCCTTCGTCTTCGGTAACGACATTCAGGCAGTAATACATACCGTAGATAAAATAGATATAGCTAAAACCTCCGCTACCGAACATCACTTCATTGCGGCCTGTCCGACCAGCCGCCGCATGACAGGCCGGGTCCCCCTGACCAACATATGCCTCAACCTCCACCAGCCGCGCCGAGAGGGAATTACCCTTTTCTCGATAGACCAAATACTTGCCGATTAAATCGCGGGCAACTTCAAGAGTTGGGCGAAGATAAAAACCGCGGTCAAGTTTGATAACAGAGGGAGACATGGTCGGCATTATTCATCGCAGTAAGGAAAAAGTTCATAGGCGATAGTGGCCGCGCTGTCGAAATCAAAGCCGACATCCGCCGGTGTGTGGGCATCGGAACCAAGAGCGGCAATATGTACTCCGGCGTTACGCGCCAGATTAACAATTTCCATGGAAGGGTAATATTCGCTATGCCCTTTACGGAGGGCCGAAGTATTCAATTCCACTCCCACACCGTTGGCCGCCATCAATGTCAGAATCGGTTCAACGCGGCCTCGATGGATAGTGAGAATCGCATCACCATAATATCTCATACCATATTTTTTATAGACATCCAGATGAGCGATAGCATCGAAAAGCCCGGAATTGACGGCCTTCGCCACCAGGCCAAAATATTTATCGGCCATATCTTCCAGACTCAAGCGGGAGAAACAATTTTTAAAGAGATGCTCACAGCAGAGACAAATATCACCTATATCATGTATTGCCCCCAGTTTATAGTGAAAGGGGAATTTATTAAATAATTCGACGATAAGCTCCTCGCATCCGGGGTAATAGCCAACCTCAATACCGCATTGAACTTCAAGTCCCTCCGGAGAATATTTCTCGGAAGCTCCGGCAACGGCATCCGCATACCGGCCGATGGCCTCGAATGAAAGGGGAACTTTCGTACCGTCAATACGGATCATCCCGTCCGATTGGGGAGCTTTGGGATTGGAATCATAATGAGTTGTGAAACAGATTTCTGCCAATCCTTTATCAATGGCCGCCCGGCAATAATCGTCAATAGAGCCGCGCGCATCGATTGAGAAATCGGGATGAATATGATAATCGGCCAGCGCCAGATTGTTACCGTGCAACATAAAATCCTTCCTTGAACACTATATGCCCGTGAGAAATGGATTGGTTCGCCGTTCGGTGCCAACGGTCGTCAGCGGCCCGTGTCCCGGATAACAAATGACATCATCGGGAAGGGTTAAAATATTTTTCTTAATAGAATCAATTAGCTGCTGGTAGTTGCTCCCGGGGAGATCGGCTCGACCGATAGAACCATAGAATAGAGTATCGCCGCAGAAGAGGAATTTCCCGATATAGTAGCAGACTCCCCCGGGAGTATGCCCCGGAGTGCCGAAAACGGTAAATCGAAAACCGCCCACATTGATTATATCGTTATCCTCAATAAGATAATCCGGCGGCGGACAGATTATTTCATAGCCGAATATCTCCGATATATTAGCCGCCGGCGACGCCAGCATCTCCTTATCTTCTTTACCGATATAAAGAGGTATATGAAATCGGTTTTTTAGACCGCTTACGGCGGCAATATGGTCGCCGTGCCCATGGGTTAATAGAATCGCCTTAGGCGATATCTCCCGTTCTATTATTCTCTCCAAAATATTCGGCTCATCGCCGCCCGGATCGATAATAACACCGGCCTTGGTCCCGGCATCATGGACGATATAGCAATTGACCTCAAACGGTCCGACCACGACAGTTTCAATCAGCATATTAATCATACGTTTAAATAATCTGTTTGGTCGGCAAGATATTTATTGTATGAATTTTGTCAATTGATTATTGGATTTGTCAATCAGACATTGCAGGTCTAATAAAAAATCCCATCCGTTGGATGGGGTACCAGTTTCAGGAAAGGGCTCCCGGGCCGCAAGCAAAAAACCGCGATGAGCTATAAAAAAACGGGCAGAAGAGAATTCCTGCCCGTAATATAGAAACTTCAGTTTATTTTTCTTTTTACTTAACCGCCCACTCTTTTATTCCAATTTTGTTTATGGCCATCTGGTTATCTTTTGCAAGACGACTATGGTAGAGAGCAGTGGCCATAGCTTCATCAACATTCTTCCCTTCCTGTTGCAGCTGAGCAATCAGCTTATGGGTATTAATCGGAGTCCCTTCAACCTTATAGCCACTCTTACCGGTAACGATGAACCAGGAAAACTGGGAATAGATTACGCCATCCAGAAGAGCATCATATTCCGGGCCGGCTTTCTCAATAGCCCGATCGACCGCCTCTTTTAGCTGAGGGTTTCCAAGAGGAATACTGAATATCCACCAAACAGTGTCTGTTCCTACAGTTCTTTGGCCCTTCACAGAATCATCGACCTTCATATTGATTATTTTGCTACTAATAACGGTAAAATCGAGAACTCGGGT
>JAPLUS010000471.1 GCA_026397495.1 Candidatus Zixiibacteriota bacterium
CAATCCGCTGGCAAAGGTCCTTGAGGTAGGCTGTCAACTTCGGATCTTCATAAATGCCATACTCCTTGACGACCTGCCCATCCGTTTCGCGGCCAAGATTGATCTCATCTGTTTCACTCAGGAGCATAAGCTCTTTCTTTCCGGTAACAGGATTCGTTGCACAGGAAAGGATCCAGAAAAGCAGACCGACCAGACAGAATCCAACAAAAATTATTTTGATTTCCCTCTTAACCATCGCAGTCCTCTGATTCTTGGAAAAATGATTCATCTTCAATCTCAAAGAATATTAGCGGCCCAATAATACCATTTCTCATCCGATTTAAACAAATAAAATGTGGTTGGATGAACGTCTTAAACGTTAAGATATCAACGCGGCGATTTGAACGCTCGACCTACTAATGATAAGCCCACCTCAAACAGGAACAAATAGACTCGCCTGAAGGCAGAGGATATGATATGAAAGTTGCATCAAAATCCATAGGAGGGGGTAAGGGATATGGTTGTGGATGAAAAGGAAGCGACGGAAAAACTTTCATGTCCTTTTCTTCTTTATAAGGACGCAGAAAGGATGAATCATTTTTGCCTTAGTTCAAATTGTATGATGTGGAGATGGTTGAATAATGATCGAGCAGATCCACGGGGCTACTGCGGGCTTGCTGGCAGGCCCTGGATTTTGGAGCGGGGCAAATAAAGGTCTTTAAGAATTTAAGGGAAAAAACCCTCACAAAAATTAATTTTACTACTACGGTCTCGTAAGGCCTCGATTTTGTTAGATGCTGAATCCACCCTTCGACGTTCCCCGTCTAAAGCCCTGAGTTTGGCGCCGTCGAAGTATCAAGTTCGGCATGACATTTTCCTGGTTTTCGACTTTTTACGAATTGATCACTAATTAAGAAGCCTATGAATCGTTATTCTCCAAAATCAGAAGTTAAGTAATTTCACCAGCATTCTAATCAACCGTAACTCGTATAAAAAAGATTTCGCTAACATCTACCCCACTTCCTGAAATCTCCTTCCCCCAATTCATGATCGATTCCTCGGTAATTCTTTCTGAATTCTTTCTCCTCTCCGGAAGTATCCCGATTAATTTTTCGCACTGGGTTATCACATTACGCCAGTAAAATTCGTAAGCGACCATTTTCCAAACTCCTTAAATACGACCACAAATAGGAAGCAAACCCAGTGCCAACGATTGACGTCATTGTAAGTCTTAAAGATTATGGAAGTTCCTTGGACGAACATTTTTGAAAGTGGAAAAATTTTTCACAAAAGTCCCAAATTATTTCACTCAGAATGTGAAAAAGTTTTCCCACCCGTGGTCAAGACTTGACGGGCTATTGAAAAACTGGGTTTTTCGTCATTACTGTCCAAATTGGATAGAATTTTTGCAGAATGGGGTTGATTTCATTGGCCTTTTGGATGAATAGGCGCCTCTTTCAAACCCAGGTTCATCGCAAAGGCGCAAAGAAAACGGTCTGGAGTCCCCTTCCCTCAAAACGAGTGCCGTCGCCTTTGAGCCGTTCTTCACCGACGCTAACTACTTACGCCAGAAACTTGCCCTATTTTGCCTCCGTAACCTGAAGACTCCCTCTTGGAATCCGCACTTCTAAAAAGTTCAGAAATTGTGTATATTACAAGTGGAAATGGGTAATTTGATTCAGAATAATTGGGGGCAACATACAAAACAATGTTAGAAGCAGGTAGCAAAACATTTAGTTCTGACATACCACCAGAAGAATTTTTAAAATTTATAAGTACTGCATCAAATGCATTAGTTGCGGCAGGTGTAATATTTACAAATGGTGGAGCTCTTTATGCAGAAG
>JAPLUS010000366.1 GCA_026397495.1 Candidatus Zixiibacteriota bacterium
GACTAATTTCTGATAGATATATTCGTATTCACCTCTATTCTGAACCCGATTGCTCAAAATATGAGCAGCTATCCGGCTGTTAGATTTCACCAAATACTTGAAAAGGCCAAAAGAATCAGCAATTGAGGTCAATTCCGGAATGAGGACAATCAGATTCATATCAGAGGCATTTGATGTCAGGTTAATCAGATCGACTATGCCGGACGGAGTATCGACAATAATAAAATCATATTTATCGAAAATTCTTCTTAAGTTTGCCATAAGAGAGGCAAAGCTCTTAATCACAAATTCCGGCTGGTTTTTACCGGCGGCGGGAGAGGCAATCAAATGAAGATTATTGTTTATACTAATCACCGCCCGCTTGGCCGCGGAATAGTCATCAATAACATCAGCCAAGGTGAATTCAGGTATCACGTTCGCCAAGATATGCTGGTTTCCGAAATACCAATCGGCGTCAAGAAGGAGACATCTCTGACCGGCATTAGCCGCTACCATAGCCAGGTTAAAGGCTATTACCGACTTCCCGACGCCACCTTTCCCGGAGATGAGTGAAACCATCCAGGGTTGATTCTCTTTTACTTTCCGCAAGCGATCGGGATTTACCAAACGATTATTCATTACAAATATCCTCCTCCATTTTTAGAATGCGGCGGGCCATAGTAGCCGGATCAGGGGAGTGCAAAATGCCAATACCGCCGGGGGAATCAGATATATAGGAGACCGGCTTATCAAGGTATTTGGACATAGTCAGTATTGTACCCCATCTTGCGGTCTCATCCAGATGACCGGCAATGAGGTGGGTTGGCGACAAACTTTCAAAAAGATTAATCGAATCGATTAAATCTCGCGAACGCATGCCGACCGAAAATACCAGAAATAAAATATCAGGTTTCAGTGTTCCTATTGATTCCGCCAGTGATAATTGCCGCTGGCTCTGTCCGATTAATGAAGGAGTATCAATCAGAAGTATAGTATCCTTCTTATGTTTCTTCTTCATGTTGATAGAAAGACTCAGCGGAAGATTGAGCATCTCGGCATATCCGCCGATTTCTTCATAGGCAGCAACTTTTACATTATCCAGAGACACCAGAGTCACTTTTTTGCCCTCACTCACAGATAACTGCGCTGCAAGTTTAGCCATAGCTGAGGTTTTTCCGGCGCCGCTTGGTCCGATAAACATCACTTTCATTCCCGGTTCTATAGTCACGCCGGACGTAATCCCGGCTTTTATCTCATCCAACAACGTTCCATATGCCGCCAGATTGACATCGTCATCGGATATCATTTTCGATTCGATATCTTTCACCATATGACGGGTGATTTCTACCGGGATATCGGCATCAATGAAATTCAAATAGATCGGTTTAAGTCGGATATTGACATCATTGACTGATTCGGAAGTGCGGTGTGAATTCAATATAAAATCCAGCTTTTTCTCAAGCATCGCGGCAAAATCAAAACTGTCCATATTTTCCGAAATAGGTATTTCTGATAGGGGCGAAGCGATTTTATCTTTAAGGGCGTCCCTAATCTCTTTTGATTTCGGAGTCTCTTTTCTGATTTCGCGGGGAGGCAAAGAATTCTCGTCAATACAGGCTGTTACCTCAACCCGATTTCCGGTTAGGGCGGCTTCAGGAGGAGGACAAAGCCTTGTTTTGAGAATAATGGCATCGCCTCCCATCTGTTCCTTAATCATTTTCAGGGCTCCGGCAACTGTTGGGGCTGTGACTGATTTAATTATCATTGTTAAGCCGCACCGTTCCCGTGGAGATGACCTCCACATTATTTATAATTTCATTATAGGATAGCACTACCAGCGAAGCGTGAGCCGCCTCAGTCAAACGTTTAAGAGCGAGGCGGATATTCGGTGAGCAAAGACAGAGCGGGATATGTCCTGCCGCCGACATGCGGTCAATTTGATTTCCAATGCCCTTTAAAAGTCTTTCGGAATCAGCCGGCGCAACAACCAACATCAACCCCTGTTTAGTACTTTGAACTGAATCATAGAGCATCTGCTCAATTGAGGGATCGATAGTAAAGACATGTATTTTATTATCTTTATCTTTGTACATATTTGTGATTTGACGCTTCAAAGACATCCTGACATATTCCGCCAGGACATCTGTTTCCTTGGTAGCCTGATAATAATCGATAATTGTCTCCACTATGGTGGCCAGATTACGGACAGGAATCCGCTCCAGAAGCAGCGATTGGAGCACCTTCTGTATAGCCGAAAGAGGAACCACCGCCGGAATAACATCATTGACCAGCGAGGGATGATCTTCTTTGAGAGTATCTACCAGATGAGCTACATCTTGTCGGGTGAGCAGTTCCGCGGCATAGGTCTTTATGATTTCCGTTAGATGGGTAACCAGCACCGCCGATGGCTCAACCGTGGTATATCCTCTTGTCTCGGCTATTTCCTTGAGATTTGGTATCGTCCAGACAGCGGGCAGATCAAAGGCCGGTTCGCGGGTGATAAATCCTTCCAGCTCATCCTGAATATATCCGGGATTAATGGCGAGAATATGATCCAGCATCAACTCGTAGGAAGCAACCGCAATCCCCTTAACCTTAATCCTGTACTGATTGGGTTTAAGTTGAACATTATCTCTAATCCGGATAGGCGGGACGATGAGGCCCATTTCCTGCGCCAGTTGATGTCGAATTGTCGAGACCCGCTCCAGCAGATCCCCCCCTTGATTAGCATCCACCAGCGGAATCAGACCATATCCGATTTCCATCTCAAGAGCATCAACTTTTAGCAAATCCTCGGTTCTCTCCGGAGGTACGATTTTTTCTTTATCCGATAGTTTTTTATCATCGTCCGTCTTTTTCTTTTTTATGGCCTGATTGCTCATATAGCCAACCGCTCCAACTATCAAGCCAAGAAGGAGGAAAGGCAGAGTCGGCATACCGGGAACAATTCCAAACAGAATTAACATGGAGGAGGCAATCATTATCGCCCGTGGTTGTTTAACCAGCTGATTGGTCAGGTCCGCTCCCATATTGGAGGTAGAAGCGGCGCGAGTGACTATAATACCGGCGGCGGTAGACACAATCAGAGCCGGAATTTGAGTTACCAGACCGTCGCCAATAGATAATAGAGTGTAGGTACGCAGCGCATCAGACACACTTCTCCCCTGCATAAGGATACCGATTATGAAACCGCCGATAACATTGATCATTGTTATCAAAATGCCGGCGATAGCATCTCCCCTGACAAATTTGGAAGCGCCATCCATAGCTCCATAAAAATCCGCCTCACGGGCAATTTGTTCACGGCGATGCCGCGCTTCATCATCATTGATTAATCCGGCATTAAGGTCGGCATCAATCGCCATCTGTTTGCCCGGCATAGCATCAAGGGTAAAGCGAGCGGCCACTTCCGAAATTCGTCCGGCACCTTTGGTGATAACCACAAATTGGATGATGACAAGAATGACGAAGATAATAAAACCGACCACATAATTGCCGCGGACCACAAAATTACCGAAGGAATTGATAACCTCACCGGCATACCCGCTGCTTAAAATCAGACGGGTCGCGGCCACATTGAGGGCCAGACGCATCAGCGTTACAATTAAAAGCATACCCGGAAAAACCGAGAGATCAAGGGGCCGCACTATATAGAGAGTGGTCAACAAAATCACCAGTGAAAATGTCATGTTAAAAGCCAGAGCAAAATCAAGAAAATAGGCTGGTACCGGAATGACCAAAACCCCGATAATTCCGACGACAAATACCGCCAGAATTATATCTGATCGTTTAATCAGATTACTTAGAATGGTGTTATTCTCAAAAGCCATGGCCTACACTCCCACCCCTTTAAGGCGGTACACATAGGCCAGTACTTCTGCTACCGCACGATATAATTTGGCGGGAACATAAGCGCCGATTTCACATATATTGAAGAGCGCTCGGGCCAGCGGCCGATTTTCAACTATCGGTATTCCTGCTTCCACGGCTATCTCCTTAATCTTCTCGGCAATCAATCTCTCCCCTTTGGCCACCACCATCGGCGCATCCATCTCATCAGGGTTATATTTCAAGGCGACCGCAATATGAGTCGGGTTGGTAACGACCACATCAGCTTTGGGGATTTCCTGCATCATCCGCTTGCGCGATATTTCTCTTTGAATTTGTCTAACACGTGACTTTATTTCAGGGGAACCTTCCGTGTCTTTATATTCGTCTCTAATTTCCTGCTTGCTCATTCTAATCGATTTCTCATAGTCATACTTTTGATAGGCATAATCCAGAATGGCCAAAGCCACGAGTACCCAACATGTCATGGAGAGGATCCTGAAGGATACCCGGCTGATGTAGATCAGGATGTCGCCCACCTCCTGGTCCATTAAGGGCAGCGTCGAAACAATTTCGCTGCGTACCGTAAGACAGGCGACCATTG
>JAPLUS010000197.1 GCA_026397495.1 Candidatus Zixiibacteriota bacterium
GTCAAACATTGCCGTATAAAACCCTATCGGCCTCAGACCAATGGCAAAATTGAAAGATTCTGGAAAATCCTGAATTATGAATGTATATTATGTCAAAGAAAAACCTTAACCAAAAAGGAGTTGATAGCCGAACTGGATGGCGTTATGTATAGATATAATTATCAAATACGACATGGCGCCAAAAATTACCAGACCCCTTTAGAAAAACTCCAATATGTCGCTAATTTGTTACCGAAACCCTGAAGTAGTACACTGTGGTGGGCTCGTGCCGTTATTAATTTGGCAGGTGCGCGGGGCACCTGCCCTACTAGACTAATCAGTATTAAAATTGGACAAGAAATTAAATTTCAAAAGCGGAGCGAAATAAAAAATGCGCCATAAAGGACTCGAACCTTTGGCCCGCTGATTAAGAGTCAGCTGCTCTACCAACTGAGCTAATGGCGCATTTAAATGAGGGTGGATGGGATCGAACCATCGACCACCTGCTTAAAAGGCAGATGCTCTACCACTGAGCTACACCCCCGGTCTTTTCGGGCAAAACCCAAAATATGAATCCGGCCGGTTAAGTCAAGGCAGTTTTTAGGCTATTTTATGCCGAGCAGTTCGACTTCAAAAACAAGGGTGGAATTGGGCGGAATAATTCCACCGACATTCTTATTGCCATAGGCCAAGATCGGGGGAATAATCAGTTTTCGCTTTCCGCCGACTTTCATCGTCATCACTCCCTCATCCCAGCCGCTTATGACTTCACCCATTCCAATTCGAAATTCAAAAGGCAAATTTCGATCGACCGAGCTGTCAAACTTCCGGCCATTAAGCAACCATCCGGTATAGTGGACTTGAACCGTATCCCCCTTCTTGGGAGAAGCGCCTTGGCCAACTTTTATATCTATATATTTCAGGCCGGTCTTGGTAGTAATCTCTTTCTTACTCCCTTTTTTGGTACCCCCTTTGACCCCGGCCGATTTCAAAGAATCAATTTTGGATGAATCGGATTGGGCTTCGACTGCGATCACTTGCGAGCTTTCAATCTTTAAAGATTTGCCCTGCGATGAATCAATTGACCCCGTTGTCGTCTGTTCTATCTTGGCAGAAACATTTTTTGCGCTATCGGTCGGGATAGCTCCATTGGCAATCCCGGCGGCAAGCATCATAAAAAGAACCAACACTCGTGAAAACATTGTTAACACCTCCCAAAATTTGAACGGCATCTGATATATAATAACATATGGTTCCTTTTTTGTCCAGTTGACGACCATAATGAAATATCCGGACTTTCTTTTATGCCAAGTCCGGATATTCAGACAATTCTAATCAAACGCAGACATTATTTCTTCAGAATCAATTCTTCAAATTGGTCGATCAGATCAGAAAATAATTTGGTTACATTTTCAACCACTTCCGGACTGTTCATATCAACTTCGGCTTTTTTAAGAATATTAATGGGATAGTCGGAACTGCCGGTACTGATGAATTTCGTATAGGCCTCCAGCGCCTTTTTATCACCGGAAAGAATCTTCTGCGAAAGCATCTGGGAGGCGGCATAGCTGGTGGCATATTTATAAACATAGAACTGTCTATAGAGATGTGATAGCCGCAGGCCGCCGGCATCTTTCTCCGGTTCCATCACGACATCCGGGCCGTAGTATTTCTGATATATCTCGCGGTACATCTTACGTATCGATTCCGCCGAAAGCGCTCCGCCTGACTCCACCACCTCATGTATTTTCAATTCAAATTCCGAAAACATAACCTGTCCATAAAATGTCCCCAATATCTGATTGATATAGTAATTGAGCAGATAGAGTTTCTGATCTTTGTTCTCGGCCTTATCTATCATATACTTGATCATAAGCGCTTCATTGCAGGTGGAAGCAACTTCGGCCGTGAAGAGAGAATGTCCGGCATAGATGAATGGTTCATTCTTATTGCTATAATAGGAATGCATGGCATGTCCCATCTCGTGGGCTATGGTAAATACATTATCTAAGGTTCCGGCATAATTGAGCAAGACATAAGGGTGAACCGAGTAGGTTCCCCAACTGTAGGCGCCGCTTCCCTTCCCCTGAGTTTCATAAACATCAACCCAACCTGATTCCATCCCCATTTTAAGATTGTTCAAATATTCCTTGCCAAGCGGCTTTAGGGCCGTCAGGATAGTTTGCTTGGCCTTTTCATAATCGGGAAACTCCAATTTTGCTTCCGGAACCAGAGGAACCCACATATCATAGGTATAGAGAGTATCCAATTTCAGGACTTTCTTCCTGAGCGCGGTATACTTATGCAAAGGAGCAAGATTTTTATTTACCGCCTCAACAAGATTCTTGAAGACCGACACCGGAATATTATCGCCATCCA
>JAPLUS010000015.1 GCA_026397495.1 Candidatus Zixiibacteriota bacterium
ATCGGAAGCTCATAAATTCATAGTGGTGGACGGGGGATTACTATTGCCCTTTGCGGCGCTGCCCAACATCGGTGCCGCGGCGGCCTTGTGAATTATCAGCAGCCGCAATGAAGGTCAGTACATTTCGGTGGAAGACTTTCAGGCGCGGACCCGCTTGAACAAAAGCGGAATGGACCTGCTCAGAACCGAAAATTGTTTTGCCGGTTTACCGGAAAAAACTCAGATCAGTCTTTTTGCCTAAAATGCACCTCTGCTAAAGTAAACGGCTGCAAACTTGAATTATAAAATGTCAATGTGTTATACTTGCAATGTATCTTGCTAATATTGTATTAGAAAGAGTGGGTAACGGCCCACTCTTTCTATTGTAATACCCATAAATTGACTGAAATAGGGGTGGCGGGAAGATGAACAGGGGCACGCTGAATCCGCAGGTGCGAGCTGCAATTGCTGATAAACTTGCTGAAAAAGGCATAGAGTTGTATGAACTGGAATATCGCCGCGAGCAAAATGGACAGATTCTTAGGATCTATATCGATACTCCCACCGGGGTGGATACTGATATCTGCGCACTGGCGACCAGGGCAATCAAAGAATTCATCGATACCTTGGAAAATCTGGACTACGATTATCTGGAAGTCTCGTCACTGGGTCTTGACAGGGTTTTAAAGCGGGATGAAGAGCTGCTCAGATTCCGAGGGTCAAGAGTAGAAATTAAAACGTCTCAAGCGGTGGATGGCAGAAAAAAATTTGTAGGTAAATTAGCCGCCTCCGACCCGAATAACCTAAGTATTGAAATAGAGGGCCATTTGGTTCAACTGGATCGTGGACTGGTAACTATGGTCCGGTTGCATCCCGAGATATAAGGAGGAAGAACAATGTCCCAAGAACTCATGCAGGCCTTGAAAGATTTGGAAAAAGAAAGAGGCATACCGCAGGAAGCACTGATCGATGCGATTAAATCGGCGTTGAACACCGCCTACAAGAAGAATTTCGGTACTTCCCAAAACGTCAGCGTTGAGCTGGATCAGAAATCGGGCGAGGTGCAGGTCTACGCTCAGAAGCGCGCCGTCTTGCAGGTGAAAGATCCTTGTATGGAGATAACCCTGGAGGAAGCCCAGCTTATTGAGCCCACCGCGACTGAAGATACCGTGGTCAACGTAGAAATAACTCCCTCGAATTTTGGCCGGATAGCCGCCCAAACCGCCAAACAAGTGGTGGTGCAGAAGCTGCGTGAAGCTGAACGCAGTCTGATATTTGAAGAGTTTTCTGACCGGGAAGGGGAAGTGGTGACTGGGGTTATCCAAAGGATCGAAGCGAAAACGGTGGTCGTTAATCTGGGCCGAACCGAGGGGATAATGCTGCCTTCCGATCAAATATTTACGGAAAGATATGAAGTTGGGCAACGCATCAAAGGCTATATATATGAAGTGAAAAATAGTTCCAAAGGGCCCAGTGTTTTTATTTCCCGGACTCATCCCTATTTTCTGAAACGTCTGTTTGAATTAGAGGTTCCGGAAATATATGAAGGATTAGTTGAGATAAAAACCATCGCACGGGAAGCCGGATCTCGTTCCAAGATATCGGTGCATTCTACGGATGACAAAATTGATTCGGTAGGCGCCTGTGTTGGTCCGCGGGGAATCAGGGTACAAAATATCGTCAACGAGCTGAATGGAGAAAAAATAGACATAATCAAATACCATAAAGACCCGGAAAAATTCATTGCCAATGCCCTGAGTCCCTCCAAAGTGCTATCCGTGGATATCGAGGGAGA
>JAPLUS010000207.1 GCA_026397495.1 Candidatus Zixiibacteriota bacterium
ATGATTAATGTGGCAGAACCACAAGACTTCGTCGGGGGTTTGAGCCCTACAAGATTTCCTACCAAGTCACAAAGCATTTTCGGGCAGACTAAAGGGCTTGTTGAAAAAGTCTCAAGAAAAGGAAAAACACACTTCCGGAAAAAATGTTATTAGTATTGTCATCCTGAACTTGATTCAGGATCCAGAAAACGGAAATATAAGTGCAAATCAGTTACTACTTTCTGGATTCTGGCTTTCGCCAGAATGACAGGTCGGGTGTCATCATTGGTCATGATGGAGGCACATTGCCATAACATCCACTTCTTCAACACTCCCTAAAGTCTGCCGCGTACAAATATCATCAAGAAAAAATAAAATATTATTGTCGAAACCCCACAAACGGGCGGGCAGGCGCAGGGGTTTCGACCTATCCTGTCTACTTAAAAAAATGATTGACCACAGACTTCTTCTTTATATATTAAACTTCAATTATACGCAATCAGGGTGGGGGACACTTAAAGCCAGCGGCATTCTATTATATTGCAGCAGAAAATGATTATATTCATAATAATCCGGCCCCGAAAAAACGGGTAGATGTGAAGAGACTTGATGAAAAACTCCTTGTCTTCGACTTGCGCCGTCGGTCCGCCGCGGCGGATTTCCCGACGGAGCATTCTGCAGTCAGTCAGTCCGCCGTGTGTGGACTGACTGCGCGAGGGAAAGTCCCACAATTGGTATCAGAAATATTGGAATTAACGTGCGAAATAATAGGTTCGAAACCATTCTGAGAACAAAACTTCCCTTGGCCTTAGCAACTCTGCTTATTCTCATATTCACTTCTCTTCTGCTATATTTCAGTCTAAACCGCAATGACAAAAGACTTATCTATGCCATAGATGATCCATATATTCATATGGCAATAGGGAAAAATCTCATTCACCACGCCGTCTGGGGCGTAACTCCATATGAATTCAGTTCCTCCTCTTCGTCGCCGCTCTGGACTTTCCTGATTGCCTTTTTCTTTCTTTTTATTGGCATCAAGGAGAGTATTCCGTTTCTCTTAAACCTCTTTGCCGCAGTCTCACTGTTATATATAGTTGACCATTATCTGATTAAACTGGGAATGTCACCCCCATTTCGTACTGGTATATTGTCTGGAATGATTCTCCTCGCTCCACTGCCGCCCTTAATCTTCACTGGCATGGAACCAATCTTACAGATGGTATTGGTTATTCCCTTCATATTTCTATCCTCTGAAATCCTTTCTAAAGAGCATAAGCCTGTTGTTTCCAGAGTCAATTTTATTCTCTTCTCCTTATCCGCCTTGTTATCAATGGTTCGTTTTGAATCACTGTTTCTTATTTTCATTGCCGTAGTCTTATTCTATCTGCGGGGAAGGAAAAAGTATGCCGCGGTTCTGCTTTTATCAGGATTAGGTCCGGCCTTGGTTTACGGCATCATATCCGTTGTCAATGGATGGTATATCCTTCCCAACCCGGTCCTGCTCAAAGCCAATATTCGCGGTCTGGAAGGCTGGGGCGGGTTTCTTAATCTGTTGGGCTGGGCCGGGCTGAAACAGATGTGGTATACTCCTCATCTTTTTTTTCTCTGGGCAACCGGTCTGTTTATTTATATCAGCAATCTCAAAAAAGGTTTCTGGGAGAAAAGCCGGTTGTCGTTTTTTCTCTGGATGTGTACTGTTGCGCTTCATATGCAATTTGCTCGAACTGGATGGTTTTTCCGGTATGAATCATATCTGGTCGTATCCGGCCTCCTGATACTTATACCTTCACTTCGGGACATTTTTGGACCGGCCTGCTGGAAGGAATCGCCTCGCCTCGGGAAAATAATGCTCAATTTCCTAATTGCCATCACACTCATACTCAGTATGGCATTTCTCGGAATGCGGAGTTTTGATGCTTTCAGATGGACTCCTCTGGCAACTTCCAACATCTATCAACAGCAATACCAGATGGGGCAATTTCTGAAGGAGTTTTATGATGGCAAGCCTGTCGCCGCCAATGACATCGGTGCCATATGCTTTCTGAGTGACGTTAACTGCCTTGACCTCTGGGGTGCCGCTAATATGGAGGTGGCACGGCTGAAGAAAGATAACCGTTTGGATTTAGCCCAAATCCGGAGGATTACCATGGAAAGGGAAGTGCAGATCGCTGTGATTTACGACGACTGGTTTATGAAGGATGGAGAAAGAAAAATACCACTTGAATGGCTCAAAGTGGGCGTATGGACGATTAAGAACAATATAGTCTGCGGAGGCGACTCGGTCAGTTTTTATGCAGTTGATTCTACCTCAGCAAGCTCTTTGATACAGAATCTCCAGCGCTATTCGCCTCGTTTGCCTGCTGGAGTCATTCAAGATGGGACATATTTAGATATGATTTCCATCTGGTCGCCGCGCAATCCTTAGAGTTGGTTAATTCCCTGATTTAACCCTGTTGCTCTGACTCGGTTGATCTTCCCCCCGATATAACCGTTTAACTTATTGCCGTGGCAGAAACGATGAATAATCCCAATTATGCGGGAGTAATTAGAGTCTACCTGGTCGAACCGGTCTTGGTCAGCTTGTCGACCCCCTTGATAGTGGCCAGACCGAAATCAAGAATCTTGGCCCGGCCATCCTGGTCAATCAGAATATTGGACGGCTTTATGTCGCGATGAACTATTCCGCTCTGATGAGCCTTATTCAGTCCTTCGCAGATTTGAATAGACAAGTCCGTAATCTTCTCAATAGAATGGTCACGTTGTTTTACAAAATCAGCCAGCGACTCTCCCTCAATATACTCCATAGCAAAAAACGGCCGACTGTTGAATTCATCGACCTCATAAATGGTGACAATGTTCGGATGGCTCAATTTAGCGGCGGCTTGGGCTTCACGCTTGAACCGAGTCCGGCAGTCAGCGTCCTGACACAAATGAGGGGAAAGGAACTTGAGCGCAACCTTGCGGTTGAGCTCAATGTCTTCGACCAGATAGACTTCCCCCATCCCACCGGCGCCAATCTTCTCGATGATCCGGTAGTGGGAAATAAGTGTCCCTTTGGTGAGGGGCACGTGCGTCCGGGTCTTGTCGTCGTCAGGCTGGCTCACACCTCAAAGTGTTCCCATTCGTTTTTCACTCGTTCCATGAGTTTCTCGAATCCTTCCTCGCCGCGGATGCCATCAAAAAATGGGTTTCGTTCAAGGGACGGATAGTTGATAAAGCCGCGATTAATGGCATTTTCGAGCCAATCCAATGCTTCCGTTTTTGCGCCAAGTAATGCCATCAGCGCCGCAACATACTGCGACCACTCAGAATCCCTTCGACATGTTTTGTGAAAATCGGAAGCTATTATTTGCAAGGCCTGCTCTTTGTCTTTCAAGAGGACATATTTCAGCAAGAGGCTGAATTTGGTGAAGAAATTACCCGGTGTAATCGCGGCATTCCGCTCAATAATGGGCAAAGTTTCATCTATCTTATTGTTATAGGCGAGGATCAGGGAATAGAAATATCCCCGCAGTGGATTATCGGGATCTGATTGATAGGCGATACGAAGCGGCTCCAGTGCGAGCTTGTACTGACCATAATGCAAGTTAAGCCATCCCTTCTGAAAATCCTTTTCAATATACAGAGGATCGACCTGCCATGACCTTTCAAATAAGGCAAGGGCCTCGGTATACTTACCAAGGTGCAGGATATAAGTCCCTCCCAGCGCCGCCAACGCACTCCCATCGTTGGGATTAATGGCCAAAGCCATCTTGTTATGATGGATCGCCCGCCGAAAATCGCCCCGCGGCCCGCTGTAAATACTGCCGAGGAGGACATGAGCCTTTGCCAGATTGGGCTGCAGGGCCAGAGATTTATTCGCAAATTCCTCTGCTTTCTCAATATAATCTTCGTGCCTTGCCCCGATATTGACATAATAGTAATAGATCCATGCCATACCGGCATATAGAAAGGCATTATCGCCCATTATGTTGATACCGTTTTGAAGATATTGAAGAGCGCTATCGAGAGCGGGCTCCGTCCATTTCCTGGATGCATTAATAGCTTTGAGATAGCATTCATAAGCCGCAAAATTGTCAATCGGCCTTTCCGCTATCCTCTGCTTTTCCTCAGGTGTAAGCATCAGTTTCAGAGCTTCAGCGATCGAGAGTGAGACCTTTTCCTGAATATCGAATATGTCATCAAGAGTCCCGGAATATTTCTCCGCCCAAATATGAGCATCTTTGCGAGCATCAATAAGCTGGGCTGCAATCCGAAGGTTGTTTCCGGATTTTCTGACACTTCCCTCCAGTATGTACTGAACATTGAGTTCTTGCGCAATTTCCGGCACCTTCTTCTTGGTTCCCTTGAGTGTCATGGCCGAACTGCGGGAGATTACGCGGAGCGAGCGTGCATTTGAAAGATCGGTTATTATTTCTTCGGTTAAACCATCGCTGAAATATTCCTGATCAGGATCGCCGCTCAGATTGGAAAAGGGCAGGACTACGATCGATTTTTCTTCCCTTGAAGGTGTAATAACAACCTTATTGGGATTCCGCAGATCACCAATCAATTGCTGCGCAGATTGATAACGCAGAGTGCGCTCTTTCTGCAGGGTCTTGACCACAACGGAACTAATCGCTGCAGAAATGTCCGACCGATATCTGGATACCGGAGCCGGCTCTTCACTGATGATGGAATAAATCACTGCAGCTTCATGCTCTCCCTTGAAAGGTAATTGACCGGTGAGCATCTCATACAGCAAAATTCCCATGGAGAATATATCAGTTCTGCAATCCAGCTCTTCTCCCCGCACCTGTTCCGGAGACATATAATGCAGAGTGCCCAGTGTCGAACCGGTCTTGGTCAGCTTGTCGAGCCCCTTGATAGTGGCCAGACCGAAATCAAGAATCTTGGCCCGGCCATCCTGGTCAATCAGAATATTGGACGGCTTTATATCCCGGTGAATTATCCCTGCTTGATGAGCCTTATTCAGTCCTTCGCAGATTTGAATAGACAAGTCTATAATCTTCTCAATAGAATGGTCACGTTGTTTTACAAAATCAGCCAGCGACTCTCCCTCAATATACTCCATAGCAAAAAACGGTCGACTGTTGAATTCATCGACCTCATAAATGGTGACAATGTTCGGATGGCTCAATTTAGCGGCGGCTTGGGCTTCACGCTTGAACCGAGCCCGGCAGTCAGCGTCCTGACACAAATGAGGAGAAAGGAACTTGAGCGCAACCTTACGATTAAGTTCAATGTCTTCGACCAGATAGACTTCCCCCATCCCACCGGCACCAATCTTCTCGATGATCCGGTAGTGCCCGATTCTGATGTCTTTCGCAGGCTGAATGTGCGATCGGGTAATGTCGTTTGAGCCGTCTTTTGACGACATCATCAATCTCCCCAGCTTGGGCAGATAACTGCCATTTATCTGATTTCTTTACAGGGAGAAGATATAAGTTATAGATGGAACAGGCAAATGATTTTGGAAATGTCGGCTAACTACGATGAGTAGCCGCACTAAACGAGCAAAGCTAAAATCAGAGATTATGCCGAGGTTTTTTTATCACTTAAATCGCGAGGTGGAGGAATCGAATCCCCGACTCGCAATGCAGGATAAGGGTTTATACCGTATTGTGACCGAATTGTGACCGTTTTTTGCATGCGGAGTTTTTTGGTTTTCTAGTCAAAAAGCTGATTCTAAGCGAGGAACCGGATGTCCTGTCGCCGTGAAATCAGAATACTTTGTCAAAGATAATATTTGTCTCATACTCCGCGGAACAACGTTGGGCTTGGCGAAAGAATACGAAACATGTCTCAATAGCCCACGTAAACCCTGCTCATACGGTTTGCCGTAAAGTGAATAAAGAAATTGTTTTTAAGGACGCGACCAGCGATCTTATAGTGAAGCGG
>JAPLUS010000184.1 GCA_026397495.1 Candidatus Zixiibacteriota bacterium
TCCGTTTGTACCACCACAATTTCCATTTCTGATAGTAGTAATTGCGGTTCGCATGCTCGTAGTTATTCCCCGGCCTATTGCGACGAATAGCATTTTGCGTGATGGAACCAAAGTGATGGATAAAAGAGCGGCCGGTGATCCCCATTTTTAACCCGGCTAACCTAACCCGACGTAAAAAGTCAGTATCCTCAAGCTGTCCGATTTTGAAGTTCTCATCAAAAAGCCCAATCATATCAAAAACCTTCCTATTCGCCATAAAGCAGATTCCGTCCCCCACTTTCATCCGCGACATTCCCTTCATTTGCTCTGTGAATTCATGGGAATACTGCCGCATATCATAATTATATTCCCCTTCCCGCACCGCCGGGCTCACCACCGCCAGTTGTTTCTGCTCCGCAAATTCCAGCAGTCCCTCGATCCAATTGAGGGAGACAATTACATCATTATTAAGGAAAATTATCCATTTGCCGGAAGCCGCTTTAAGTCCCTGGTTCCACGCCCTGGCACATCCAAAATTCTCCTGATTGGTGATGACCCTTATATCGGTGCACCCTGTCAGATATCCCTTTGTTCCGTCAGTAGAAGCATTATCAATAATGATAATTTCCGGGTTTCCACCCGAATTCTTGATACTATCAAGACATATCTTAGTATATTCGAGCTGATTATAGACCGGTATGATAATGCTGATCTTCATATCTCGCTGGCGATCCTGGGGCCGTTTAGATTATAGCGATAGCTTCAATCTGGACTCGGGCATTTTTAGGGAGACAAGTGACCGCAACTGCTGCTCGCGCCGGCATATTTTCGATAAAATGTTTGGCATAGACTTCATTAACCGCCGCGAAATCGTTCATATCAGCCAGAAAGATTGTAGTTTTGACCAGATCTTTAAGATTAGCTCCGCCGGCGGATAAAATGGCCTGAAGGTTCTTTAGCACCTGTTCCGTTTGTTCAGCGGCAGTGTTTCCGACCATTTTGCCATCTTTCGGGTTAAGCGGAATCTGTCCTGAGCAGAAAATCATTGTGCCGCATTTGATCTTGACTCCCTGGGAGTAAGGCCCCACCGCAGCCGGGGCATCAGATGTTCTAATAATCTCTTTCATATTTTTCCTTTTTTTTAAATGCCGCTCCATAATATAAGAAATAGCAATATCAGCAAATATATGGTGTGGCTCATTTCAGTCAAGTCTTTAGCGATCGCAGGAATCAATCTTGCGAATATCATATTTTGCTATTATCATAATTCCCTGTTATTGGGGGAGTTAAAGAAATTCTCTTTTCCGGCCGATAAAGTGAGCGTATGGGTAATGATTTTATTCTGCAGCAGTTTCAACAGCAGTTGGAAGTAAAAGAGCAGGCACCCTCGCCGATTCGACGCCGGGAACCAAAACCGGTCTGGCGAGAGTATGCCGAAGTTATTATAATCTCATTGCTATCGGCGATTTTCCTCCGCCTTTTCGTAGTTTCGGCTTATCGGGTTGATTCGGGCTCAATGGAAGATACCCTCTTTGAAGGGGATTATATCTTTGTTAACAAGCTGGCCTATAAATTTAGCGAACCGAAAGCCGGCGATATTGCCGTCTTTGTCTCTCCATTGAATCCGACCAAGGATTATGTCAAGCGGATAATTGCCTTGCCGGGTCAGACCGTCGAAGTCATCGATAAGATAATTTATGTCGATGATCAATTGGCTCCGATTATTTCAGAGGTTAAAAACTCCGACCCGAAAATCCTTCCGGGCCAACTCTCATTGAGGGACAATTTTGGACCGTTGCAGGTTCCCCGCGACCAATATTTCGTGCTGGGAGATAATCGCGACAACAGCCAGGACAGCCGTTTTTGGGGTTTTGTTCCGAAGGAGAGTCTTGAAGGCCGGGCCATTTTTGTTTATTGGTCGTGGACACCGGATAAAACGGCGCCGAAGTGGGAATTTCCTTATATCATTTCTGCCGTGAGGCTCCCCTTCTATTTCCTGTTCAATTTCCCATCGCATACGCGCTGGGATAGGCTGTTCACTGCTCTTTAAGATGTCTTTTTCGCTTTATATTCATTTCCCTTTCTGCGCCAATCTTTGTAATTATTGTGATTTTTATAAGATTCCACATAGCCCTGAACTGGAAAACCGTTACTTTAAAGCTTTAGAAATAGAGCTGGATTTGGCCAGGGAAACCATTGAGCCGGCTGACAGAGTATTGGAGACAATTTATTTGGGCGGCGGGACACCTTCTCTTGCTGACATTGAAAATTTCCAAAGATTATTGGATCAGGTTCGAAATAATTTCCAATTGGCCAATAGCTTCGAATTTTCACTGGAGATAAATCCGGAATCAATCAACAGCGATAAACTTCTTTTCCTCAAGGAACTGGGTCTGAATCGTCCCGTAATTGGCATTCAGAGCTTCAATCCCAGACTGCTGAAATTGCTCAACCGGAAACATAATCTTGATGATTCCTATCGCGTGATTCATCTATTGCGTGCGGTTGGATTTGATAATTTCGGCATCGACATGATTTTCGGTCTTCCCAAACAGACAGTACGGCTTCTCGCTGATGATTTAAATCAACTGATGGAATTGAAACCGCCGCATATATCGTACTACCAGTTGACCGTCGAAAAAGATACTGTTCTTGACCGTCAGATAAATACCGGCGAATTGGAAATTCCCGATTCCGATCTTTCAGCCGCTATGTATCGAGCCATCAATATTAAGCTGAATGGTTATGGCTATTCTCGATATGAGGTCTCCTCGTTTGCGCTTGCCGGCTATGAGTGCCGCCATAATAGGTGCTACTGGGAGGGGGGCGATTTCCTCGGATTGGGGCCATCGGCGCATAGTTTTATCGGCCATCGCAGATTTGCCAACAGCGCCGATCTGAATATCTATTTGGATAAACTCGCGCAGAAGGAACGACCGCTGGTTTATGATACTGATGATCAGGAAGCCCGGATGATGGAGACCATAATGCTGGGGCTTCGTACCGCCAAGGGGATTAATCAGGCTGATTTTCGCCGCCGTTTTGAGATTTCGATCGAGGAGGCATTGGATAGGGCCAGCTATAAGATAATGCTTGAATCCGGCCTGATTGATGCAGATGGTGATTATATAAAGGTC
>JAPLUS010000003.1 GCA_026397495.1 Candidatus Zixiibacteriota bacterium
AACCCATCCAACGGATGGGATTAAGCATTAGTACTGATATGTCTGGGATTAAATTATAAATATGATACATCTAAACAAGTCAAAGTTCCGCGGGGTCTTAGGCTTCCACGCTTTAGGTGGGGAAGGCGTGACCCTGCGGCATAAGAAGGCGCTGGGTCACACCTCGCACTCCGTGCTCGGCAAGTAACTATGTTATTAATAAGCCTGAGGCTTATTAATTAATTGAGCCTCTGCATTAAAGGATTTAATTTAGTGAATTCAAACAAACGGTTAAACCCAGCGCAACTCCCATGAGATAAATCGGTATTTGGGATATCGGATTGGGGATCAAAATCGAGGCAGAGCAGGTTATACAAAATTCCCCATCCGTTGGATGGGGTACCGATTTAATTTATTAGGCCCTTTTTCATAAATTGCAGGAAGATTTGATAAATCAAACCCCTACATATTGCTGATGACGTGTATTGATTTGCAGGGGTTGATTGATTATCATTTAATCGGAAGCGGATAGGGTCTGGTGGCCCTTGCGGTCTTCAAAACCGTGGGGAGGCGGTTTAAACCGTCTCCGGTGGGTTCGATTCCCACCCCTTCCGCTTTTTTATTCTCCTCTTCCATTGCGCATTGTAATCTCACGTATTATATATTAAGTCAAAAGTGGAGAGGAGATATTGCTTCTGTGAAAATAGCCAGTTTTGTTGTATTTTTCTCCATTGTTCTGGCTGTCTATGGATTAATTAATTTTTACATTTTTGTTCGGGGATGGCAGTCAATCCCGCAAACTCCTTTTCAGAAAGTCTTTTATTTAGCCGTATTTTTTGTTATTTCCCTTTCGTTCATAGCCGGAAGAATTCTGGAGCGAATTATCCCTTCTTCAGTCAGCAATATTATCGTATGGATTGGCTCTTTCTGGGTGGCCGCTATGCTTTATTTTTTTCTATTTATCCTTCTTCTGGATATTGCCCGGCTGGTCAATCACTGGTTGCCCTTCTTCCCTGATTTTGTAAAGGCCGATTATGCCAAAGCCAAAGCGACTGCGGCGTGGGTTGCGATTGGGCTGGCTACCATAATTATTGTCATGGGATATATAAATGCTATTCATCCCAAAATTCGAACTCTTCAGTTGAATATTCCTAAACCGGCCGCTGGTCTTAAGGCCCTTAATATCGCTATGGTCTCAGATATTCATCTCGGAACAATTATCGGACGGTCGCGCCTTGATAATCTTGTCAAAGAAATCAACGGCCTAAATCCCGATATAATTTTGCTGGCTGGAGATATAGTCGATGAAGATTTGGGGCCGGTCATCAGAGAGAATATCGGAGAAGCGCTTAAGAATCTTAAGGCACCGCTCGGTGTCTATGCCATCACCGGCAATCATGAGTATATCGGCGGCGTCGAGAAGGCGTGCCGGTACTTAAGCACACACAATGTATCGGTTCTTCGCGATTCTGTTTTAAAAATAGACGGCCATTTCTATCTTGTAGGGAGAGAGGATCGTTCCATCGGCCAATTTGCCGGCAGAAAAAGAAAATCACTGAGCGAATTGATATCGGGAGTTGATAAAAATTACCCGCTAATCCTGCTTGATCATCAACCCTTTAAGTTGCAGGAGGCAGTTTTTCATGGTGTCGATCTCCAGATTTCAGGCCACACTCATCATGGCCAGCTGTGGCCAGTAAGTATAGCAATCAATATCATCTATGAATTAGGCGCCGGATATATGAAAAGGGGAGAGACTCAGTTCTATGTTTCCACTGGTTTTGGCACCTGGGGACCGCCGGTGCGAATTGGGAATCGTCCCGAAATCGTTAATTTCAGACTGACTTTTCAATAATAATGGATTCTTAAGATCTTGACTAAGTGGCGAGCTGATATTATCTTATGTAAGCTCAGGATCAATCAATATGAAAATTCCTTTTCTTGATTTAAAAAGCCAATACGATTCGATCAAAAGTGATATTAATCGGGCTATCTCACAAGTTATAGAATCATCGAGCTTTGTGCTTGGCCCAAGCGTGGCCGAATTTGAAGAAAATTTCTCCCGTTATTGTCACTGTCAATATACTGTTGCCGTTAATTCCGGAACTTCAGCCTTGTTCCTGACTATGAAAGCATTGGGGATAGGCCAAGGCGATGAAGTTATCACTGCCGCCAATACTTTTATCGCTACGGCGGCCGCTATTATCCATATCGGCGCCACTCCGGTCTTGGTTGACATTGATCCCCTTACTAGAAATATCGATATTAATCAGATCGAAAGCGCTATTACCACCAAGACAAAAGCCATTATTCCGGTGCACCTCTATGGCTGTATGGTCGATATGGAACGGATTAATGCCATCGCCAAAAAGTCTAAGCTGATTGTTATCGAGGACGCCTGTCAGGCGCACGGAGCTAAATTCAAGAATGGGCCGGCGGGGTCAT
>JAPLUS010000182.1 GCA_026397495.1 Candidatus Zixiibacteriota bacterium
TTCCGACCGTTCTGCCGAAGTTGCCAAGAAGTTGGGTGGCCAAATTATTGTCAATGTCCAGGCCGATCATCTGGGGATAACCAGGAGAGATTATGACGATGTCTTGAAAATAATGTTGTCAGACCATAAGATAAAATATGCCACCATAGCCAAGAAAATCGACAGCGAAATGCAATTGTATGATGCCAATAGAGTTAAAGTGCTTCTTGACAATAAGGACGACGCCATCTGGTTTTCCCGCTATCCCCTTCCCTATCTGCAGGGAATAGACGACAGTCTGCTGAACCATTTTGAGTTCTTTTATCATATCGGCGTTTATTTTTTCAGGAGACCGGCCCTGTTGAAATATAAAGGCTGGCCACAGGGACGTTATGAAAAAGCAGAATCATTAGAGCAACTCCGAATATTGGAAAATCACCAAAGAATAAAAGTATATAAGACAAAAAGTCGGGTATTTTCAATCGATATTCCTGAAGATTTAAGGTTTTTGAAAAAAATAGTCTTGAAATAAATGGAGATAGCTGTGTCCGGGAAAAAAGCCAAATATATTTTTGTAACCGGCGGCGTAGTTTCATCCCTGGGAAAGGGGATCGCTTCGGCCTCGCTGGGGCTTCTTTTGAAAAAGAGAGGTCTTAAAGTCAATATGATAAAATGCGACCCCTATATAAATGTTGACCCGGGGACAATGAACCCGTTCCAGCATGGCGAGGTATTCGTTCTTGACGATGGTTCCGAAACCGATCTTGACCTTGGTCATTACGAACGATTTCTCGACCAGAATATGACTAAGGAAAATAATATTACCACCGGCCAGATATATCATACCGTTATTACGCGCGAAAGGCGCGGCGATTATTTGGGAGCTACCGTCCAGGTTATTCCGCATATCACCGATGAAATAAAAGATTGCTTGCGTAAGGTGACGCGAACCAATCCTGATACCGACGTGATTATTGTTGAAATTGGAGGTACGGTTGGGGATATTGAATCTCAACCATTTTTGGAAGCCATCCGCCAGATGGCCCTGGAAGGCGAACCGGAAGACACCATGTTTATTCATCTGACTTTGGTTCCCTATATCAGCACCGCCGGAGAAGTCAAGACCAAACCGACCCAGCATTCAGTCAGGGCCCTGCGCGAAATTGGAATACAGCCGCATATATTAGTCTGCCGAACGGCGAAAGAACTAACTGACTCTATCCGCAAAAAAATTGGATTATTCTGCAGTGTGCCGGCCAAAAATGTCGTCTCGGCAGTCGATGTTGAGACGATCTATGAGGTTCCACTCCGCTTCCATTGTGAGGGGTTTGACACTATTGTCTGCAAGCATCTTAAACTGCAAGTTGAGGAACCGAATCTGAGCGATTGGGAAGAGATGGTCGCCAAAATCAAGAATCCCACTCACCGTATTAAGATCGCCATCTGCGGTAAATATGTCTATCTTAAGGATGCCTATAAATCAATAATCGAAGCTTTTATCCAGTTTCGGTGAACGGGGGGTAGAGGGTAAAATTGAATCAATTCATTATATACGCGAAAACAAAATTCCTTTTTTGGGTATTTGTCTGGGTATGCAGTGTGCGGTTATAGAATTTGCCCGCAATGTTTGCGATCTTGAGGATGCCCACAGTTATGAATTTTATGCTGACCTTAAACATCCGGTAATACACCTGATGGCCGATCAAGAAGGAGTAACCAATATGGGGGGCACCATGCGGCTGGGCGCCTACCGGGCAAAACTGGATAAAGATTCCAACACCTATAAGGCCTATACTACTGATGAGATATCGGAGCGCCACCGTCACCGCTACGAATTCAATAACGCCTATCGGGATTTATTCGCCAATAAGCCTTTCAAATTGGTTGGCTTATCCCCCGACGGCCGGTTGGTTGAAATTATCGAGGTCACCGATCACCCTTGGTTTGTGGGCGTGCAATTTCATCCCGAACTAAAATCACGGCCTACCAGAGTTCATCCCCTCTTTGGTGATTTTATTGCCGCCGCCGTAGAATATAACTTAAAAAGATCTTCGGGCTGACTGGCGAAATGATTCTTCATTCACCGATTTATATGAGGAAAGACTCCGGGAACTTTGAGTGAAACGATTCGTTTAAAGAATACGCTAATTCGATTAATCTTGCGAAGGAAACACTGCTTGACAAAAACGATTAACAGCTTAGTGTTTTAAAAACTTAACTCGGAATTTATTACCGGAAGATATACAAATGAAAAAGATTGTATTTTGCAGTTTCGGCTTAGCGGCTGCAGCTGTTATCGCCCTTGCCCCAAATCTGACTTTATCATCAAGCGACAGCGGCGATACCAAAGCTACTACCGCAGTTAATGAATCACCATCAGCCGTTTCTGCCTCAACGCCAGCCTGTTCGCTCCGCCAATCCTCCGCCACCAAGACGACCAGCCTTGATACGCTCTGTGCCAATAAGGGCGCATATAAGGGTAAATGTGCCGCCCTGACACTATCCATTACGGGGATGAAAGGTAAAAATAGTGCGGCAAAGGTGATTAGGGCGTTAAAATCCGACAAGGGAATTATTAAGGTTATTTCGGCTGACTATAAGACAGGGAGGGCCATTGCCTGCTACGACCCGGATAAGACAGAACCAAACAAACTGGCGGCTTTGGTTACCAAAACGGGTTACAAAACTGAGATAGTATCTGTCAGTCCGAATGGGCCCACCACTGATTCAACCGGAACGACCTGTGATATAATAACTAAAAAGTGCGAAACAAAACCCGAGACCGAAGGCAAAACTCACTGACAAATATTTTTTTGACTAGGCCATGCGGGCGGGATATATTCCCGCCTTTTTTATGTTGTGCTGGGTCTTGTTCCGACCTCTGGCGGAATGTGACCCAGCACACTTGCTCATAGTGGGATTGGTGTCAAAAGATATGGAACCCAAAGAAAGGTTGAAATTCTATTCGTATCCTATTAACTATTCAGCTAAACGAAACGAGGAAACTGACGAAGATATTAGAAAGGAATATATCTTTGCAAGATGTCGAAGATAATCCTTAAACCGAAGGGGATTTAAATGAGAAAAGTAGTTGTTTTGGTGCTTGTTCTTTTTGTGTTGAGCGCACCGCAGATTCTTGCTTCTGGTAAAGCCATACCAATTCAAAATAGTCAGAAGGCAACAGAGAAAGTGTCTTTGCTAAAAGCGAGGGATAATGCTTTAGCAAGACTAAAATCTCAAAGTAAGTTTAAGGTGGATGTTCGTTTTGACGAAAATGGAATTCCGACTCTATTGAAGGGCAAATTCTCCTCGTCTGCTTCTGGAGATAAAAAGGATTTTGCATTAGGGTTTCTTGAAGAATACAAAGACTTATTTTTACTTAAAGACCCCACAGTTGAACTAAAGACAAAATCGGTAAGAAAGGACAGGGCCGGCAATACTCATATACGCTTTGACCAGACCTATCAAGATATTCCTGTTTGGGGTGCCCAGCTTCTAGTCCACTATCATAAAGATGGGTATATCAAGTCTGTCAATGGTCGCTGGGAACCAACACCTAAAATAGATATCACACCCACTCTATCCAAAGAGGATGCTTTAAAAATCGCAAAAGACGACCTAAGTTCCTCTCTCTCAAAAGAGCCTCAAATTGAGCTTTTGATTTTCCCTTGGCAAAACCAAACTTATTTAGCTTACGAGATAACCCTAATTCCTGATTTAGCCCACAATTGGAAGTATTTTGTAGATGCCAAAACAGGAAAGATTTTGTTGAAATATAATGATGTGAAATATGACGGTCCTGTAACTGCCACTGGGATTATGCTGGATAGTAGCATAGTCTCTTTGAATGCTTATGTGTATGAGGATACCATTTGGCTTATCGATGCCACCAAGCCAATGTATGTTCCACCTATTGATAACCCTCAAGGAATAATAGCTACATTTGATTCGCATGGGGGTACAATTCTTGGAGATGCTGTTTTCGACCCTAATTTCGATACCTTATTCAATGATAATGATAGTCTAAAAGCCGCCGTGAGTGCTCACTATAATTTAGGTCTGATTTATGATTATTTCTATAGCACTTTTGATAGAAATAGCTGGGATGATAATGGGGGTAACTTAGTGAGCGTAGTGCATTATGAGTCTAATTACGATAATGCTTTTTGGAATAGGTCATATATGTGTTTCGGAGATGGTGACACCTTATTTTCTTCTCTTTCTGGGGCGTTGGATGTGGTTGCTCACGAATTCGGGCATGCTGTTACCCAAGCAACTGGTTCTTTAATTTATCTTGGTGAATGGGGTGCTTTAAATGAGCATCTTTCAGACGTCTGGGGTGCAATGCTGGACAGAGAAGATTGGCTAATTGGAGAGGACGTTACCATAAAAAGTCCAGGATTTATGAGAAATATGGCAGACCCACATCAAGGAATGCCAACTAACCCACATCTTCCTTATGCTCAACCCGCTCATATGAGCGAGTATGTTTATTATCCTTGGCAAAGTGGGGATACACCCTATGATAATGGCGGAGTCCATTGTAATAATGGCATCCCAAACAAAGCATGTTATCTTTTAGCCACAGCCGTAACCAGAGATACGGCTGAACAGCTTTATTATGATGCTTTGACTAACTATTTGTTTCCGAAGTCAAGATTTGTTGACTTGAAATGGTCTCTGCTTCAATCGGCTGAATATCTTTATTCCTCTGCGCCAAACTATGACCATATAATAAGTTCTATTACGGATGCTTTTAATTCGGTAGGTATAGAGGATTATTTTGATACAGGCGTAGATACCCTTGCTTATGATGATGGAAATGAATACTACACTTTATATTCAGATTCCAACTATTCTTATGCGGTCAGATTTACTCCTCACGCTCCTTGCAGCTTATTGGCTGTTATCGCCTCATTTTACACAACAGGAAATAATGCAAATCTTCACGTATGGAAAGATTCTATGGTAGGTGATAGTGGATATGGAATTCCTGGAACTGAACTGTGTAGTTTGAATATAAACCGAACTATAACCTATCCTTATTGGCAAGAGATAGACCTGTCAAGCTATAATCTGTATTTTGACCAAGATTTTTATGTGGGATTTACTGCCACGGAGCTTGACTCTTTTCTTTTGACTGATTCGATTAACTCTAACCATTATAGAGCTTATTATGATACTGGTTTGGGCTGGTTTGTGATTCCACCTGGCGAAGACTCAATTCCGGGGGACCCATTAATTCGAGCCATTGTCCAATACGATAGCACAGCGCCATCTGGTATAGATGAAGGCAATATTGTTTTTGTCCCTCATTCATTTACTCTCTACCAAAACTATCCTAACCCGTTCAATCCGACGACGACCATTGAATATTCACTTCCTACCCGATCACATATAGTCATTGACATCTACAATATTCTCGGCCAGAAAATAAATACGGTGGTTGATAGAACAGAGTCTATGGGTAATCATACGGCCAACTGGAATGGTTCAAATTATGAAGGGAAAGCCGTCAGTTCCCAGCGAAGCACGCCTTTTTTGTCAAAAATAGGTAATTGCGGAAGAAGAGTCATAATTGTATAATAAGAAAATGCAGACTTTTACAATTCTGATTCTCTCCTTGATGTTGCCGCTGGTTTCGTATGGCGCCAAATATGCGGGCGAGCCTTTTTCTCTGGGGGTAGGCGCACGACCATTGGCCATGGGAGGAGCGACCATTGCCGGCCCCTTTGACGGTTCAGCCGGATACTGGAATCCCGCGGGCTTGAATCATCTCAACGGGCGAAATTTTATAGTGATGCATGCGGAGACTTTTGGGTCGCTTCTGAACCATGATTTTGCCGGATATGCAAGCAAGAAAGGGAACGCAAAGAATTTTATCCAAGCATACGGATTCTATCTTTACTATTTGGGTGGCGGCGGAATTAAAATAACCGATTTAAACGTTCATACCGAACGTCCTTTTGTTGTCCGTGAGGAATCACACGCCGACTATCTTATGGCCGGATCATTATCGACCAGAATAAGGAACATAGATTTGGGACTGACAGGACGGTTGATTTACCGCAACCTGCCGACAATTTCAGGTTACGGCCTGACCGCCGATATGGGAGCACTTTATCATCCTGTTAATCCAATTTATTTGGGATTAATGATTACTGATGCTCTATCCGGGGTTATCCATTACTCTAATGGCACCAGCGAATCAATCCTGCCGACTGTTAAACCGGCTATTTTGATTCAGCATACGGCAACAGATATAACCGGACGATTGGCTGTTTCCGGCGATATCAAATTCGAGGGAATTAGAGATGCCGCCCAGTTCTGGCAGGGGAATATTTCTTTGGATACTCATTTGGGTATGGAATTATCATATAGAGAAATGCTCTTTGGTCGAGCCGGCCTTGATATCGGGAATTTCACCGCCGGGATCGGAATTAACTATAGCCGAATCACCTTTGATCTGGCCTACCTTCACAATAGCTATTTTGACGAGACTTTTCGCATTTCTGCGGGATACCAATTTTAGCTTGCCATTCTTTTTTGTTGATATTTAAAAGCATAGATTTTAGTTTAATCCCAAGTTAATTTACGCGGGGAAAAAGGTGCCGGATTTCAAAAGGCCTTCCGAAAGAAAAGGGAAAAATGACTATCGTCAAATAGGCCTTCTTACGACCATTCCGATCCTTCTTGCCGTTGGTCCGCTGGTCGGTTTCTTTATTGGGCGATGGCTTGATTCCAAATTCGGAACTGAGCCCTATCTAATGGTACTGTTCTTAGTCTTTGGTTTTGTTGCTTCCGGCAGGGAAATATATAGACTCTTAAAGAGGACTGAAGAGGAAAACGAAAAGAAATCATGACGCCCAAAACGGGATTTATCGCACGGACGCTGCAGACTAACGGAATAGTCGCCCTATTGGTGCTGATTTTTGGCTCGTTCTACTTTGGTTTTTATTCAACCTTATCGGTCTTTACCGGCATCATCTGGGGGATGGTCAACCTTTATTTCCTGGCTCTTCTAATCCGATCCTCCCTCCGGCCGGAGGGAGCCGATATGGCGACCGCCCTAATTCTCATTCTCATCAAATTTCCTCTTCTATATTTTTCCGCTTATCTGATGATTACCTCGGGTTTTTTCAATCCCCTCTTGCTTCTGACTGGTTTTACGACAACTCGCTTTCTATATACTGACTACGGCCGCAGATACGGTTTCAACGGCGATAGGAAAGGCTGGAGCCCAGGGCGGGGAGAATTCCAACGAGCTCCCCAATCTTATTACTTTCATCAGTCAGCCTTTTGCTCACCATTATGATGCTCTTATCTACGCCGGCGTTGTCTCCTTGATGATGATTACCGTGGCGGTCATTACCTGCCGGCGTCGCCAAATGATACCGGGGAAACTGCAAAATCTGATGGAGATGATTCTGGAGGCATTGGACAATCTATTTTATTCGGTAATGGGCAAAGAATCTCGTAAATACACTCCTTTTCTGGGGACTTTATTTTTGTACATCTGGTTTATGAATCTTATCGGTCTCGTGCCGTTTTTTAAATCCTCAACCTCCTCCATAAATACCACCGCGGCCCTGGCTATAACCGTTTTTCTCTATGTGCAGTATACCGGCCTTACTCGCTTAGGAGTTTGGGGATATTTTCATCATTTGCTCGGCTCGCCTACCGATGCGGTAACCTGGGCGCTGGCGCCGATTAATTTGCCGATTCACGTTATCGGTGAGTTGGCTCGACCCTTCTCCCTCGCCCTTCGTCTTTTCGGCAATATAACCGGCGAAGATATTCTTATTGCGGCCTTTGTATCTCTGGGAATTATGTTTATGGGGCTATTCGGTTCACCGATCGGGTTTCCGTTTCAGATACCCTTTATTTTGTTGGCCATGCTGACTTCGACCATTCAGGCGCTGGTTTTCACCATGCTTTCGGCGATTTATTTCTATATGGTAATGCCAAGCGAGGAACATAAACATTAGAAAAATATAGCAACTATTAAATAAAAACTACTTAAGGAGGACAAAATGGATTACAGAGCGGCATTATCATTTGCACTGCCGATTGCGGTCGCAATTGCAGCCGTAGGTTCCGGGTTGGGCTTG
>JAPLUS010000073.1 GCA_026397495.1 Candidatus Zixiibacteriota bacterium
GACCGGCGGTCTGGTGTGGAGGAACCGAGTGGGCTTAATTTTTATTATTCATCAAGCCTTCTTATGTAGGCCGGAATAGTTCTATTATCATCCTCAAAAGCAGGAACACGATTACGTCCATTGCCTCCATTACCGCCGGCTACTTTCCGCAACGGATAAACCGGCTGGTCGGGGAAAAGTGACATAATCTTACCGGGGCTGGTCTTTGGGATTGACTCCTTTTCCTCTTCAATGGCGGCCGGTTCAATAAGCCCGCCAAAGCCCGTGGCAATTACAGTAACCCGCATTTGGTCTTTCAAAGTCGGGTCAATAACCGCGCCAAAAATGATATTTGCCTCAGCGCCGGCCGCCTGATAGACAATGGAGGTAGCCGTATTGACATCAAAGAGTGTCATATCTTCCCCACCGGTAACATTGATGAGGACACCTTTGGCCCCGGAGATTGAAATATCTTCCAACAAAGGTGAACAAATTGCCTGTCTGGCCGCTGTTTCGGCTTTATTATCGCCGGCACCAATACCGGTTCCCATTAGAGCGCCGCCTTTTTCCAGCATGATTGTTCTGACATCAGCAAAGTCACAATTAATCAATCCGGGAATCGTTATTAGCTCTGAGATTCCTTTAGTGGCCTGGTGCAAAACCTCATCGGCGAAGGCAAAAGCATCGGTTAGACGAGTCGATTTATCGACAATGGCCAGAAGTCTTTCATTGGGAATGATAATGAGTGTGTCGGCCTTATCTTTCAATTCTCTAAGGCCATTTTCAGCTTTTTCACTTCTTCTTTGACCCTCAAATTTAAACGGTCTGGTTACTATGGCAACCGTTAGAGCGCCCTGCTGGCGCGCAATTTCAGCCACCGTTGGTGCCGCTCCGGTTCCCGTGCCGCCTCCCATACCGGCCGTGATGAAAATCATATCGGCTCCCGCCAGTGATTCAGCCACTTCGTCACGGTCTTCTTCAATAGCTTTTCTGCCAATATCGGGATTAGCGCCGGCCCCAAGACCCTTCGTCAATCTTTTCCCCACCTGAATTTTTTTTGATGCCAAATTATTATCCAGCACCTGCGCATCAGTATTAATGGCAATAAATTCGACACTGGATAAGCCAGCCTCAATCATACGGCTGACAGCATTGCCTCCGGCGCCACCCACACCCACAACTTTGATTTTGGCACACTTAATAAAATTCTCATCAAAGTCGAATTTCAATCTTTCTTCACTCATCGTTTCCTCCTCCATGCTTTATCTAAAAATTTCCAGAAAACCAATTTTCAATTCTTTTAAAAAGCCCTCGAATTCCGTCCCGTGAAATCTCGTGACCGGTGCCATGCTTGAAGCCATAACCGACTAATCCGATAACGGTAGCATATTCGGGGGTAACAATATTCTGAGGGAGACCTTCAATACCCAAAGGAATTCCCAGCCGGGCCGGCATATCAAGTATCTGTTCTGCCAATTCAACTGTCCCCGGCAACAGGACGCCGCCGCCGGTTAGGATGGCTCCCGCCGCCAGAGCGGCAGGAGCATTTGCTTTCTTTATTTCGCGGGCCGCCAGCGAGAGTATTTCCTCCATTCGCGGTTCAATTATTGAGGCCAGAACATTGCGCGAAATGGAGCGGGGAGCCCTTCCTGTAACTCCATTAACTTCCATCATCTCATCCGGGTCCACCAGCGACGTCAGCGAAGAGCCATACATCAGTTTCAATCTCTCCGCCTGTTCCACTGCTGTCCGCAGGCCGATGGTAACATCATTCGTAACGTTTTTGCCTCCGAGAGGAACAACCCCCGAATGCCTGATAGAGCCATCGAAGAAAACGGCCACATCGGTTAAGTCTCCTCCGATATCAATAAGGGCTATCCCCATTTCCTGCTCTTCACTATTGATGCCGGCATAAGCCGAAGCCAGAGATTGCAGGACCAGATGATCGACCGCTATTTCGCACCGTTCCAGGGAACGATAAATATTCTTAGCCGAAGTTACCGCCGCCGTAACGATATGTACTTCCACTTCCAGCCGAACTCCCGTCATACCGATTGGATTTTTTATTCCGGTCTGTTCATCAATTGTATATTGTTGAGGTAGAACATGAATTATCTCGCGGTCGGTCGGTATCGCTACAGCGCTGGCTGCTTCAATCGCCTTATGGATATCGCTTTCAAGAATTTCATTATCGGAACGAGAAACGGCAATAACTCCCTGACTATTTATAGATTTTATATGATCACCCGCTATGCCGGCCACAGCGGAACTAATATGGACCCCGGCCATCAATTCGGCATCTTCAACGGCTTTTGAAATTGACTGGACAGTTTTTTCCATATTGACCACAACTCCGCGGCGAAGGCCGAGAGCCGGAACCACGCCATAGCCCAGAAACACCGGCTGACCCTTTTCATCGCTCTCGGCAATCAAGGCGCGGATTCTGGTCGTCCCAATATCAATACCTGTAATTATTCTGGTTTCTGGCATTTCTTTCTCGTGGCGATAATTTGTCCCTCAGTCCTGAGGTCTATTTTTTTTATTTGATTTAAATCGGGTTTGAATCCGAGCAAAAATTGTCTTAATTCTTCCACTCTTTTATAGAATTGACCGGCATACATTACCATCTGAAAGGGAATACCATCCATATAGAGGATAACCGAATCGTTACCGGCCAAATCAATCGATGATATGATCTGATAGAAATCACCATGGTCCTGCTTTAGCTGATTCAACTGCCGAAGAATCAAGCCCACACGTTCATCGGTGACTTTTTGATAAAGAACACACTCCCTTAAACCGGTTATGAGCGGCAGCTCTAACTCCGAGGTTGACTGTTCGACGGGAATCGGACGACACCGCTCATCAAGGCCGAAAATGGTCCGTCCATCCTCACCGAGCATCAGCGCCACTGGCTTGATATGATTAACTTTGAAAATAATGCCGTCGGGAAGATCATAATTGGCCTCCACCCTGAACACATTGGGATTACTAAGCAAATAGACAATAGCATCGGTAATAGGAACGGCGAATATATTCCGACCCAGGGTTAGATGCAACTTGGAAAGGTCCTGGGTATAGTCCGCCGGCTCTATCTTAACTGTTTTCAAATTGAAGAAATCAGTAAAGACAGCGGCGGTTACAACCCCGGCGGCAAGAACCGTAAATATTGCCATCAGTAAGAATGGCCAGCGCACCCGAAAAATCATCTTTTCTTCAACTCCTTTATTATTTCCGGATTAAGACGGGTAATACTTCCGGCGCCGATGGTTATAATCATATCTCCGGCGCGTACATCTTTAAGAATCTCACCGATGGCATTTTCTTTGGCACCCACATAGCGGATATTCTTATATCCCTTCTGAATGGCGTCACGGAATATCATCTCTGAGGTTATCCCTTCCATCGGTTTCTCTCGTGCCGGATATATATCTGTCAAAAGAGTTATATCAGCCAGATGCAGAGCTTCGGCAAATTCTTCATGAAACCGCTTGGTGCGGCTAAAAAGATGAGGCTGAAACACGGCGATTATCCGCCGCTTGTAAGAGGACCGGGCGGTCTCGAGGGTGGCCCTGATTTCAGTCGGATGATGGGCATAATCATCAACCACCATGATATTATGAACAATGCTTTTGATTTCAAAACGTCTTTCAACGCCGCGAAATTTCAGCAAAGCGTCAGCTATCGTTTCAAAGGGTATTTCCAATTCTGATGCCGTCGCCACCGAAGCAACTGCATTCAGTATATTATGCCGGCCCGGAACATGCAGAGATATTTTGCCAAGAGGTTTACCCTTTTTTAAAACCTCAAATTGAGAACCTCCCTCAAAACAATTGGCCTCGGTGGCTTGATAGTCGGCTATATTCGATAGTCCAAAGCTTACCGACGCCCGAACGATACGATTCTGGAGTCTTGCCAGAGCTGGATCATCGGCCGAATAAATGATCAATCCATAAAAAGGGACCCGATTCATATAGGTCAAAAATGAGTTTTCCAAATCATCCATGCCGTCGTAACAATCAAGATGATCCGGCTCAATATTGGTTACCACGGCCATTGATGGAAACATAGAAAGAAAAGAGCGGTCATACTCATCGGCCTCGGCCACCAGATACTCTCCGCTTCCCGATGAGGCCCCGGTGCCGGTGCCGGCAACAACGCCACCGACAATCACGGTCGGATCCAGACCGGCTTTGATCATTATCTTCCCAATCAGTGAGGTGGTTGTTGTTTTGCCGTGGGTTCCGGCAATACCGATAGAGTATTTCAAGCGCATCAGTTCACCCAGCATTTCGGCCCGCTTGATTACCGGAACACCTTTTTTCCTGGCTTCAATTACCTCCGGATTGTCCTCGCCCACCGCCGAGGAGATTATGACTACATTAGCTTGACCGATATTAGCGCCGAGGTGCCTATCGAAAATTTTGATTCCCAGCTTTTCAAGATGTTCGGTAACCTCTCCGGGAGCTGAATCGGAACCGCCTATCTTATAGCCAAGATTATGCAGTATTTCCGCGATGCCCGACATCCCGGCTCCCCCGATGCCGACAAAAAATAATTCTCTGAATTTCCCGAATATCATCTTCTTGCCGGTAAATTTAGATGAAACCGTAACTTTAGCTCTCAAGATGTCTTCCCTCTTAAGTTCAACAGATTGAATATCTCATCTATGATAATCTCCGAGGCCTCTT
>JAPLUS010000111.1 GCA_026397495.1 Candidatus Zixiibacteriota bacterium
TTTTTTAAGTTCTACGATTTCGCTTTCCATGAATTTCATATGCCATTCTTTTTGCCGTTTTTTGCAGCAAAGTCTTATTTACAAAAAGGGTGTAAAACATTATAATATAAAAGATTAGCGATTGCTACACAAAATTCCTAACAGTAAGGACATGAATGACGGCGCTCCCAGTTATAATACACTTCGATATACTCGAAAACCTTCCCCTTTTGCCTTCTCCCGTCTCATAAATCTTTTCTCATAAACCAGCTCCGTCTTCAGGTGCCACACCCGGATATGCCGGTTTCCCCTTTCAAACCCTCCCGAACGATCCAGATCTTCTCCTCGGCCGTGAACTTCCGCCGGGTCTGTCACCGAATCTCCTTAACCATAGATTCCGGACCCGGACTCTGTTTGGTATTTATCGGTTACTCTTTTCGTCACACCAAATTTACGAAAACTGCGTCTCCGCCAAAAGCATATCTATCCGATTTATGCTGAACCGCGACAACAACTAACGATATTCAATTATTTAAGCTTTTCGGTTTTACGATAGTGGCCAAGGATCCATATGTATGATATCTAAAATCAGACGTTCCGAAGACTGCATTAGTGAAATCAGCGGCAGTGATTATGGCGCCCCTTTATTGAAGATCTTCGAATTTTTCTGATGCCGGGGGCTTGGAATATGATTGCAGCCAGGGGCGGACCATACCCCGGGAAGGCCATATAATATAACGAGTTATTGGCATGTCGATCATAATTTGTTCAAGTTGTCCGCGAAGACCATAGACAATCTATAATCGAATGCATTGATCCGATAGGCTATCTATTAGAAGACTTTTCGGCAACCGGCAATGTCCAAAGTCCCTTACGCCTCACGCCAGGAACCTCAGCATCTTCTCAATTTGATAACCGGCCCGTTCGGCGGCGGAGAGTAGCCGCTCTGCGCTACTCCGAAGGTCGACAAAATTGATTTCGCCGGGAGTGTGATTGGTCCGAGCCGATAACCAAAGCGCACGAATAAGGGCATCAATCATTCGTTCAAGCCGCTCTTTGTTCAACCAGAGTGTATTATTATAGCTGTGCAATTGCAGGTACTCTTGAATGGTAGTTTCCATCAAAGCTCGCTGGAACGACTCGCTGAGTGTACCGCCGTTTGCCGGTGCGAGCAGGTCAGAATGGGTCAGCAGTATGATAACCAACCTGGAGTCCCAATAGGCGTCGTCGCTATCGGCCAAGAGCTCCTCAAAAGTTCTGACAATCACCTTTTGCAGAAGCCACTGGTCGACCCGAGCCGCGGCAAGAACCGAAGAAGGGGTGCGATCCCGGTCGGCACGAAGCTCGCCAAGTGCCTCAAGTGTCAGCCAGGCAATAGTGACATGATCCAGATTTGGGCGCAGAGGCCGCCCGGATTGTGGCGTCGCCATATCAGATACGGAGATATCCTCTTCCGCACCCGAGGCGGCACGTGCTGAGGCCAAAGCATCCAATCTCGTGCGGGTTTGATTGATAAATGGCTCGATTTGGATGGCAGTCCCGGTGAACTGTCTGACTGACGCATAGAATTCAGTAATCGCCGCACAGAACTGATCGCGGGAATTTGGATAATTATACAGCAATTCTCGCAACAGGTTGGAGTTCATCAGCACCCGGTAGGGTTTCAATATCGGTTCGAACTGAAGCTCCCGATAAGCCTCGTCGAGATTTGGAACGCCGGCGCCGGCAAGGCGCTGCTCCAATGCACGCCAGGAACCATCGGTATCACGAATTTCGCGAAAATCAAGAAAGGCATGGAACTGGTAGGCATATAGTTCGGTGAACAATCCCTGCTCGGCCAGTTGACGGCCGGGCCGGATATATTCCAGTCCCGACTGATAATTGCGAAAGGAATAGAAGCAGTTGTCATCGGTGCCTAATCCGAGCGCCTCGGACAAGGTACGACGGACCAGCATGGTTTTGTCGCCCTCACCAACATTAATCGCAGTGGAGGTGTGAATATGTCCGCGGGTGGTATTATAGGCGTTGTTATACAAAATTATTGCTCGCTCCTCGCCTGCTCGATTGGAATAAGCAAAAACATTTTCGTCGACCCAGCCATCCGGCGTGTGGAAGTCATAGAAGGCAAAATTGGCCACGCCGCTGAAGAGATGACGACGGCGCATCAGCGGAAAAACTTGTGTCTCATGCCGACGCACCATTTCCTGGTCCACCGATTCATCCCAGTATGACCGTCGATATTCCATACCGTACTTTTCGGCGAAGCCCTCGACCTGACCATGACCGAACATCGGCAGTCCGGGCATGGTGACCAACATAACGGCCACGCCGAAGTACTTATCACCCCGGCCGAACTGTTCCACGGCCGTAAGTTCATCCGGATTATTCATGAAATTGACAAATCGCTTGAGAACCTCCGGACTGAATTCCAGCACGTTCTTTATGGTTGTTCGATACTTGGCGTTATCCTCCATTTTCAGCATATTCATGAAGGCGCTGTTGTAGACGCGATGCACCCCGAGGGTGCGTACAAAGTATCCCTCCATGAGCCAGAATGCCTCGGCCAGGAGAAGCGTATCCGGCGCCTCCTGAGCGATACGGTCAACCACCTCACGCCAGAATTCCTTGGGCATCAGGGCATCAAACTGCTCTTTGGTCATGCCGTGTTCGGCCCGCGAGGGAATGGCGCCGCCTTCACCGGGCTGAGGGAACCAAAGTCGCTGGTAATGCCGCTTGGCCAGCGTCATGGCCGCATCAAAGCGAATGATCGGAAACTGGCGGGCCACATGCAGAATGGTTTGAATTACGGCCTCCCTTACCTCCGGCAGAAGGAAATTCATCTGGGCGGTGTCGTTCCATGGCATACTGGTACCATCATTGCCGTGCAAAATATACTTTGTGTCACCGGTCCATTTATCAATTCGCTTGAATACTACCGCGGCATCGCGATGCTGCCAGTAGCCGTCTTCGATTTGAATACAGACCCGCGGATCCTCCGAGAGATCAACGCCGGTATATTGGTAGACAGGGAAAGGCGGATGGTCAGTCTGGAGGAACCACTGCGGGTGATCAATGACCCACTTCGAATAGATTCCAGTGTGATTGGGAACCATATCGCTGGCCAGTCGGATACCACGTCGCCAGGCGCGATGTTTCAGATCCTGAAAGGCTTCTTCACCGCCAAGATCATGCGCAATGACATAATCGTATAGCGAATAAGCCGACGATACCGCTTCGGCATTCCCCATGATTTGCTTTATCTTCTGTGAGGCCGATGATCTCTCCCAGAGACCGATGAGCCAGAGTCCGGTAAATCCCCATCTGGCGAGTTGGTCCAGTTCTTCATCAGGGATATCACTCAAAAGACGGATATCACGCCGGTATTTCCGTGATAGCTGATATATCCAGACATACACACTCTTGGCAATCAGGACAACATTAGACATCCAGTCAGCATCCAAGCTGAATGCGGACGGCTCGATATAACCCGTCTTTGGACCGTAAGCGTCGATATCGAAGCGCAATGCTTTGTTCGGGCCGGGACCCAGACCCCGAAGAGTATTCTCCTCTTCGAGAATATCAATTGCCAACAATAATCGCTCGAGCAGATCCAACGGTAGGAATTGCGCCCAATGATAACGGATATAAGCAAGTTGCCCCTCAAGCGAATCGGGACAGTCCCGTATAGGCTCAAATAGGCATTCAAAAAGCGTCCGGCCAACCGGCCGGAAGGGCGGCTGCGTGGTGAAGAACCGCTCCAACCCCTGCACCATAGACACATAGGGTGATTCTCTTTCCAAATCAGTATCATCGAAAAGTATGCGGAATGGGCGAAACGCCGGATTGGCAATGGAAATAAACAGAAGCATGATCTCGCGAGCAACCGTGTCCGACACCAATGGGGAGGACATCAAGTCATTCAGATATTCGATTTCAGTCTGTCTGCCCTGGATTACTGAGATGGGTGGAAAGAGCCTGACAAATGACAAAGGCGGTCGGGTCACAGTAAATCGACCGCGTTGCTGCTCGGTCCAGTCCAGCCCGCGGGGGATCGCGCCGGGTTGTTCTTCGTGACAGTAGCTTTCAATAATGTAGCGAAACACATCGACAAGAATGCTGACGGAGGCAAGTTGGCCGGCATGTATGGGATCGGGCAACTGGGCGCTATGGATCCGCTTTCTGTTAATGTGATCGGCTAATTGGCGCAACAGATAGATTTCGGAAGCTGGAGCGCCACTCAATGACGCGTTCACAAGCGGCGGAAATTCCAGCCAATCCAGTGTCTTTCGGGACAGGTGAAACCCAAACTGGAAATAGTTTCGCAGTGTCTTTAGCAGGTTCGTCTGATCCATCGTCATAAGGACACGGGAACCGGTTTATGGTATGTGCGGAATGTCATAGGCATTGATTTGATCTCCAAGCACAATTCTAATATAGCATCTTTTGTGGGACAATTCCACGGTTATTTTGGTTATGAGATAGCTGAGATTTAATCTGACATACCAATGTAATAAGAGATTGCGAAACTTCTGACTTCGGTTGGCACTTTTCTGTGTAAGTGTTGATTGACTGAATCAGGAGGTGAAGGATGTCGAAAGCGGAACGGGATATTAAGAGGAAGCTATAGGTGCTCAAGCGCTTTATGGATCGCCATAGATATGGCGGTACCGTTTGATGAATAGTCATATGCCTTGGCCTTTTGTGTACCTCTCGGAATCGAACTGAAAGAATTCTCATTTTTAATTTCAAAGCCCTGGATGCCAAGAGCCACAACCACTATTGGGAAATCACTGATGACACTTTGATAATATGCAGAATAAGACCAGCAAAGGAGCCAGGTTGAGAATATTATTAGAACTCTGAGACAAATCCCATACTTGCCAAATAAACATCTCATTGCTTAATCCTCCATTTTAGAGCGATTCTCCAAGATGTGAGCCGTTTAGCTAGGGTAGACTGCAGCTGCCCAGCAAAAATTGTACACTTCGGGGCTTTTTGCTAAGACGCAGTAATGTAGATTAGTCTTGGCGAAGAGAGTGTACTATGAGTGGTAACCGGAGCCCGAATCTCGAAGCCGCGGTCAAAGAGGCTCAGCGACAAGCCTAGTGGGACTGATGGACATATCAGCCTATTATGATCTGCCCGCAACTTATTGACATACAATAAAATGGCGTCCCCAAGGGGATTCGAACCCCTGTTGCCGCCGTGAAAGGGCAGTGTCCTAGACCAGGCTAGACGATGGGGACGCAGTCTTTTAGTGGCTGTCAGTATAATATATATTGGGATTCTGTCAAGTCAAATCAACGCTAGAGATGGGCGGCCTTTTGCTACTTCACCAGCAACATTTTCTTGATAAACTTCAAATTTCCGGAAGATAATTCATGGAGATAAAGGCCGCTCGGCAGACCGCGCTCTAATCTGTGATGCTGTTACTCAAATAACTGTATTGAGCGAATTCTTGTTCCCAGATCATTATAAAGATTGATCCTTGCAAAAGAGAGATATTCAAGCTCCATAGACATATTCTCATTACGTAGAAAGACATCCTCTGGCACTTTCAAATTGATCGGGGCAAAGTTGAGAATCGCTTTAATTCCGGCTTTGACCACATCATCAACAATATACTGAGCTACCGTTGCCGGAACCGCCACGATTACGATTTCAATATTATTTTCTCTAAGTTCCTTTCCCAAATTCTTTATGTCGGAAACCGTTATCCCTTTATGATTGGAACCTATCTTCCTCTGATCATTATCAAATATCAGCTTAATATGAAAGCCCTGTCTCTGAAATTCCTTATAACCTACCAGCGCCGATCCAATATTGCCCACCCCAATCAGGGCTATATTCCAGGTTCGATTTAGACCGAGTATCTCTCCAATCCGTTTTTTCAATTCGCAAACCGGATAACCCAATCCCCTGGTTCCAAAAGAACCAAAAAAGGAGAGGTCCTTGCGGACTTGCGCCGGAGTCAATTTCTCTCGCCGGGCAAGTTCTTTCGAAGAGACGGTGGCCTGATTTTCTTTTTCAAGAACAGAAAGTATTCTATAATAGAGGGACAGCCGACGAACGGTCGATTCTGAAATTCTTCTCCTACTGCTTTCAGAAATCACAGCATAGCCTCATAGCCAACCCCATAGCCCTCTCTTGAGAATGTGAATTCATTCACAAAAGACAAATTATTTTTAGTTTAGCTTTGTGTCAAGTAGAAAATCAAACAATCACTCGGGGTATATTGCCATTAATGCGGCTCATGACTTCATAATTGACCGTGCCGGCCCAGGATGCCATCTGATCGGCGGTTATCTGCTCTTTGCCGTCTTTTCCCAATAGCACCACCGGTTCCTCAAGTTTGACTCCCCTAATATCAGTGATATCAACCATCATCAAATTCATACAGATTCTCCCCCGAATCGGCGCCCTTTTGCCCTTAATTAAAACATAGGCCAAATTGGAAAGGGAGCGATCATAACCATCATAATAGCCAACGGGAAGAACTGCCAGCTTGGTCTTGACGCTGGTTCGATAGGTGCAACCATAACCGATAAAGGCATCCGGGGGAACATCCTTTATCTGAATCACTCTTGTTTTCCAAGTCAGAATGGGGACAAGAACGCCATTGGAACCGCCGGCCAATCGGTATGAAAGATAAGTTTCCTTGGAAGGCCATAAGCCATAAATGGCAATCCCCGGGCGAACTAATTCAAATTTGGTATCTTCAAAAAGAAGCAGAGCGGCCGAACAGGCCGTATGGCGATACTCCGGATATAATTCAAGACTGTGAATCTTCTGGACAATTTTATTAAATTGCTCCAACTGAAAATTGGCATAGGTATGATCAGTGGTATCTTCGATATTGGCGAAATGTGTGGAGACTCCTTTGAGATGAAGATATGGAGATCCCTTTATCAGCGAGACGACCCTGGATATTTTGCCAAATTCCACACCTTGCCGATTGGTCCCGGTTTCAACTTTCAGATGAATGTTGATCATCCTTTTTGATTTTTCCGCCAGCTTTCCCAAAATAGTGATTGTCTCCAAATTATAGACAGTCAATTCCAGATTGAGATCAATGACCGCTTTCAAGTCGACCAGTGGGATATAGCCGACCACCAAAATATTTCTTTTCCATCCACCTTGACGGGACAGACGAGCTTCTTCCAGAGAGTGGACCGCAACATACTCCACATCCTCTTTCTTAAGAAGGGTAAGTATTTGCCCCAAACCGTGGCCATAACCATTGGATTTAACCGCGGCGGCAATCAATCTTGGGCCGGCCAGTTTTCTTATAGTCCTAATATTTTTTGAAAATGCTTTGGCGTCAATCTCTAACCAGGTCAAATATTCCTTGCGCATAAAGCCAATTAAAAATAGAGACCTTCGATAAGCAAATAAAAAAGTCCGCCGAAGCGGACTTCCCGATAAAAATCTTCACCTATCATTTTTTCAGCCCGGCAAGCATTCCCTTTATGATCTTCATATGCCCCTCTTCAAGGTATGATAATTGCTCAAAAATTTCTTTGCCCTCCCCTGAAGCGGATTGCTCGGCCGACTTTTTGAAAAGGTCCCGTGATTGTACTTCCAGCCGATAGGCCATATTTAAAATTTCTTTCTTCGATTTCGTCTTTCGCACCTGCTCGATCAAACCCTTATGCTCGAAGGTCATTTCTTCGCCTATTTCCGGCAGACCTTTTTGTTTCAATATGTCCGCCGTACTAATCCATTTCTCAGAGCGCACCAGAGAATCAAATTGGCCCTCTAAAATCTGGAAATGCGTTTTCTCTTCGGCGGCCAAGGTTTTAAGGGTCTCCTCCAGTTTTCCATCATTTACCTTCTTTGACGCTTCCAGATAAAAAACATAAGTGGCTACCTCAGATTGAATGCCCGAGGTCAGCGCCGCCAATATATCAGGATGAACCGGTGCCATATTTGCTCCTTAGAAATTGCCACAGAGAAGTTGGAAATTACATCTCATAGAGGTAGTGTTTGTCGAGTTCCGTCTGCAATCTGGTTTTATGCTTCTGCTCTTCTTTGGCCAGAAACTGGAACATTTCCTTGGTTCCCTCATTCTCAAACAGCTGGGCATGACTATTATAGAAATCATAGGCTTCCTGCTCGCGCTGAATGGCAATTTTGATAGCTTCGAGTGGGTCGGTTGTCTTATCCAACATACAATTGTCTCTCCTTACTCACTATAATCTGATTCGCCCAATTTTACCCATTTGACTAAGAAAGTCAAGATTATATATCAATAATTAATACGAATAGATACAGCGGCTTAACTATATTTTTATTGAATTTCCTTAACTTATAGAATATATAATAAAGCGGGATTGTGGATAGAAAATGTTCGACTATATTGAAATCAATATTAGGGATATCAAGAAGCGAATTGCTGCTGCCGCGGCTCACAGCGGGCACCAGCCGCAGGAGATTGCCATTGTGGCCGTCTCCAAGACCTTTTCTGTCGAAGCCATAAAGGCGGCGGTCAAGGCCGGCCTAACCGAGATAGGTGAAAGCCGAATACAGGAAGCCGAGCCAAAAATTAACGCTCTGGGTAAGATTGTCCGCTGGCATATGGTCGGTCATCTTCAAACCAACAAGGTCAAAAAAGCAATTGAGCTATTCCAGATGATTCAATCGGTGGATTCAATTAGACTGGCGGAAGAAATCAATAGTTATGCTTCCAAGTTTCAGAAAAGAATCGACTGCCTTCTGGAAATGAATTCATCGGGAGAGATTTCCAAATATGGAATCAATCCCGGAGAAACATTGAGTTTAATAAGACAAATTAGTTATCTAGAGAATATCAATCTGCGCGGATTGATGACCATTGGTCCCCTGACCGCCGATAAGGAAATCATCCGTCAATCTTTCCGATTGACCAATGAAATTTATCTGCGGGGCAGACACGCCATCGGGGAATCATTTAATATTCTTTCAATGGGAATGTCGGCCGATTTTGAAATAGCTGTTGAAGAAGGATCGAATATGCTCCGTATTGGCAGCGCCATATTCGGCCAACGGGCGGCCTCCCATAAATTTGAAATAATCAAATTCTAATAAAGAAGGTGTCTTATGGAATTAACACCCAACGAAATCAGAAATCAAAAATTTGCCGTCTCGATGCGGGGTTACAATCGTTCCGAGGTTGATGCCTTCAAGAATGCCGCGGCGGCCGTTCTTGAGGAAGCCAAAGTGGCCTATTTAAAATTGGCCGAGGAAAAAGAATCGCTGGCTCTCCGCTATCAAGAACTTAAGAATCTTGAAGAAACAATTAAAGCGGCCGTTGTTGAGGCTCAAAAAGGGGCGGAAACCACTCTGTCCAATGCCAAAAAGGAATCTGAATTGATTATCGCGGAGGCCCGACGACGGCGCGACGACGCCATTGAGCAGAAATACCGCAAGTTAGCCGAGGCGGAAGCCCGCCTGGAGGAACTCGAGTTCACCCGCCGCAGTTTCTATATTAGACTAAAAGCCGATTTAGGGGTACATTTGAAACTCCTTGACACTATGAACCCGGAAGCTCCGGAAAAAGAGACCAAAGAGAAACCCAGATTGGACGAATTTGAGAATGACATCGATAGAATAGTGGAACAATTCCGTCTTGAGACCGGCGCCCCAGAGGAGAAAAAAGATGAGCCAACTCAAAACAATGATATCTGAAGCGTCGGCCTATATCCGCACTAAGACCAATCTCATCCCGCAAATTGGGATTATTCTCGGCACCGGGCTCGGTTCACTGGTTGACGGTATCGAAATTGCCGCCAAGATTGATTACACCGATATTCCCAACTTTCCCGTTTCAACGGTCGAATCGCACGCCGGACGGCTTTTCCTTGGACATCTGAAAGGAAAACCGGTAGTAGCTATGCAGGGAAGGTTCCATTATTACGAAGGATATACCCTTCAGCAGGTAACTTTCCCGGTGCGAGTAATGAGGGAGCTGGGGATAAAGATCCTCATTGTTTCCAACGCCTGTGGCGGACTAAATCCCCTTTTCCAGCGTGGCGATATTATGATTATCACCGACCATATAAATTTACTGGGTGATAATCCCCTGATTGGCCCCAACGATGATACTATCGGCGACCGTTTCCCCGATATGTACAATTGCTATGATAGGGAACTGATCAAGCTGGCTGAGGAAATTGCCCTGGAGCAGAAGCTCTCCGTGAAAAAGGGTGTTTATGTCTCTGTAGCCGGGCCCAATTTGGAAACTGCGGCGGAATATCGCTTTCTTCGCACTATCGGCGCCGATGTGGTCGGCATGTCCACCGTCCCCGAAGTGATCGCGGCGCGTCATCAGCATACCAAGGTTTTGGCCTTTTCTATTATTACCGATATGGGCTTGCCCGATGCCCTGACCGCCTGCTCGCTGGATGAAATTATCGCCACGGCCAACAAGGCCGAACCAAAACTGCGGGAACTGATT
>JAPLUS010000465.1 GCA_026397495.1 Candidatus Zixiibacteriota bacterium
ATGACATATATTCCGCGGCACCTGACTACACAAAAAAATCATACAGTGTGCTTATGCCTCCGCCTAATGTTACGGGAATATTACATTTTGGTCATGTATTGAATATTACCCTTCAAGACTTATATGTCAGGTGGAAAAGAATGCAGGGTTTCAACGTTTGCTGGTTCCCGGGCATCGACCATGCAGGAATTGCTACCCAAACCAAAGTAGAATATGAATTAAAAAAAGAAAATCTGACAAGGTATGACCTTGGCAGAGAAAAATTTCTCGAAAGAGTCTGGCAGTGGAAGGAAAAATTCGGCGGCATCATTCTGAAACAATTAAGGTATCTGGGAATTTCTTGCGATTGGAACAGAACTTTGTTTACAATGGACGAGTCTGCCTCTAACGCCGTTAAAGAAGTATTCATCAGGCTCTTCGACGAAGGCTTGATTTATAAAGGCAAAAGAATCATTAACTGGTCTCCCCTATCCCAAACTGCGCTCTCCGACGAGGAAGTGGAATTTAGAGAGGTCAAAGAAAAACTCTATACTTTAAGATATTATTTTGAGGATGAACCTGCTCAATATCTGCAAATAGCCACCGTCCGCGCCGAAACTATATTCGGCGACACCGCCGTAGCTGTGAATCCAGCCGATGACCGCTATAAGCAAAACGTCGGCAGAAAAGTCATCGTTCCGCTGACTGACAGGGTAGTTCCGGTCATAGCGGACGAATACGCCGACCCGGAATTCGGCACAGGCTGCGTGAAAATAACTCCAGCTCACGACCCGAACGACTTCGAGATTGGATTGAGACATAATTTAGAAATAATAAATACAATAAATCCCGACGGCACCCTGAACGAAAACACAGGCGAATTCAACGGTCTCGAACGATTCGAAGCACGCAGGAAAATACTCGAAAAGCTCACCGAGCATGATTCAATCGAGAAAACAGAAGATTATACACATAATGTAGGTTTTTCCTATCGCGGCGGCGAGCCGATAGAGCCTTACCTCTCCGACCAAGGGTTCGTGAAAATGAAGCCTCTCGCCGAGATAGCCCTGGAGCCGGTTCTCGACGGTAGAATAAAATTCTATCCAAATCACGGGGTAAAAACTTATGAGCACTGGATGAATAATATCCGGGATTGGTGCATATCCCGCCAGCTTTGGTGGGGGCATCGCATTCCGGTATATTATACAGAAGACGGAAGATATACGGCTGCCACTTCCGCCGAAGAGGCAAGAAAGAAACTGAATCTTCCGGATGAAATCCGATTAGAGCAAGACCCCGACGTACTCGACACATGGTTTTCCTCATGGCTCTGGCCCCTGACAACCATGAGATGGCTTTCGGACGGCAAATCCGAAACAAATCCTGACCTGGAGTCATTTCTGCCGACTGATTTGCTCGTAACGGCGCCTGAAATCATCTTCTTCTGGGTTGCCCGAATGATTATGGCTACAGTCAAATTCAAGAATCAGATTCCATTCAAAGATGTTTACTATACAAGCATAATCAGGGATAGTATCGGAAGGAAATTATCGAAATCACTCGGCAATTCCCCCGACCCGATTAATATAATCGACAAATACGGCGCAGACGCAACCCGCTTCACAATAATATATCTTTCCCCTCTTGGTCAGGACATCCGCTTACATGTAGATGTGCAAAAGCAAGACCTGCCCTCGATTGAAATCGGGAGAAACTTTGCCAATAAGATTTGGAACGCCGGCAGATTTCTCATAATGAAGCGCGACATGGCTTCTATTCCCGATGTATGCCCTGCCAATGAAGAAAAAGCGCTGTTGCCGGAACAGCTTTCAGTGGCTGACAAATGGATTTTATCCCGCTTGAACACAACTATTAAAAATATCGAAAATGCTCTTGATAACTTTAAAGTAAACGATTACTCAAAAATAATATATGATTTCGTCTGGCGCGACTTCTGCGACTGGTACTTGGAAATCATCAAAGTACAGATGAACGGCTCTGCCGATTCTGCTTATAACCTTGC
>JAPLUS010000173.1 GCA_026397495.1 Candidatus Zixiibacteriota bacterium
CTCGTTAAATTCCGGCATATGTGGATACGAGAAATAGATCTTAAAACTGGTCGATCTATAACCATGATAGATAAATACAAAAACCCATATGTGTAAAGGATGTCCTGACACAAAGTGTAAAGTATGTCTTGACAATTTACATGCCGAGGGCTTTTGACTTTTTAAATATAAATGTCAAAACCCCCCATCAGCGCCACACCCTTCCCCCATGGGGATTTTGACCTGCGGAACCGGCGATTTATCTGCATCAATTCCATTGTCCTCTCTGCATAATGGCGCCTGAGAATACATCATTTGGAGACACTCATCATAATGACTGATATTAGCCGGTTCACATTTCAACATCGGTAAACCCATTGAAAATTAAAAATAGCCTCTACTTCTCTTCCTTGGTCAATTTGATGCCATACACGGGATGATGGCGATCATCCTGCTCCAAAATAAAGCCGGCTTTTTGATATAGCGATTCCGGACCGATCCAGATATCGCCTGCCGTCAGTTCTTTCCCCCGTTTGGGAAAGCCCTGTACATATTTGACGCCCATATCACAGAGATGTCTAATAATTCCAAATAGAAAATAATGTGCCAGCCCAATCTCCCGAAAAGCCGGCAATAGAAACATACAGCTGATAGCCCAGACATCAGGATCGGCCATAAGATTATAGATTTGACGAATCTTGGGAAGCCGATCTCGGGGTCCGCATTGACACCAACCGACGGGAATATCGTCAGCATAAAGAATATACCCGTCATGGATTTCATCATGAAAGAGTTTTTCACGCAGCGCCCGATTTTCCTCGGCGGTTCGATTTTCCCAACCATCCCAATTTGGCACCCACCAGGCGGTGCAATAACACCATCCCATTTCACATTTTTCACAATGAATGGCAAAAAAATCATCCCGTCGGGTAGAATCCAACGGCACTACCTTTATCTGCACTATGCTCCCTCAGATTTTGCCAATAACTGATAATTGAAATTATGCCGAAGGTCTTAATCTGTCAAGAAAAATAAATTGGCACTTAGTACAGCCTTTCTCCCCAGTGGATACTCCTAAAAATCGAAATAAATTACTTATCGACTGCAGTCAGGATACTCTTGTATCCCGACTTAATTCCCCCCCCATATTCCATCAAATTCGATTTCCCTACACTATGCCGTAAATAAATCTATTTCTGTCCTCCCCATATTATTATATCGATTCTGCGGTTCTTCGCTCTCCCCTCCGGTGTGTCGTTGCTGGCCACCGGTTTTTCAGAACCATAACCGGCCGCATTTATCTCCGAAATCGAAAGCGCCTGCCGTATAAATTGCATGACTGCAAACGCCCGTTTTTCTGAAAGACGCATATTACTGGTAGGATCGCCGGCATTATCCGTGTGCCCCTCCACCATTAATTTCGAATTGGGAAACAGCTGGATAATCTCCTCTACCTTCTTGAGAAGCGGTACCTGTTTGTCCTTAATCTCGGCCGAACTGATGTCAAACGATAGGCCGGACAGACGAAGAACAATATCGCCGGTGGAATTGAAAATTATTTCTCCCTCAGAAGGATTGATAAGAGCCCGTGCGGTTTTTACTTTATCTTCCTTTTGCTGCCTGACCTGTAACTCAGCGGTAACCTCCTGATGGTTTTTTTCCAACTCGGTTAATTGCCCCTCTTTAGATTGCATTTCACCGGATAGTTGATTCACTTTGCCCTGCATATTTGCCACAACCGTATCCAAACCCTGCGCCAATTTGATGGGGTCATTTTCCTGCGGAGTCGAGCCGGTACGAGCCAGAGTCGCTTTCATCTGATCGGTCAACTCAGCCTTGAACTTCTCAATCTGTTTCTCATGGGCGACTAAGGTCTCTTCAAGGGTGTCATTTTTCAATTTCAAATCTCTGATATACTTTACCAGAGAATCAGCCGCGGCCAACGGGCCATCATTGAATTTTAGAAATTCAATACCTGCCTCCATCGCCACCTTTTGCATCTCGATTTCATACACCAATATCAGTTTTTCCCACGCTTGGTCATTTCGCTTAAGAGAGCGGACTGATTGGGCAATATTGGAGGCATGCCATGCCTCATATTCCGCACGAATGGCGAAGGCAATTGATTCTTTCCGTTCATATCTATCCTTGCTAATAATATCATTGGCCTTTGCTCTTGCGGTTCGCGCTTTATCCAAAGTTGAAAGAGCATACTGGGGAGCTTCATCAGCTACGGCCGTGGCAATGGCCTTGTCAGCGGCGCCCATGATATCGACCTTAATGGCCTCTAATTCCACCGCATCAAAGAGAGGTATTGCCCGTTCCGCCTCTTTTAGCCCCCCTTTGACATCCCCTGATTCAACTTTCTTTGTCCCTTTCACAAATTGATCTTCTGCTTTTCGATAAGAAATGGGCACTAGAAGATGCGCTTTGGCGGCCAGCGCTTTTCCCCTTGGCCCCAGATATTCCGATAGCGACAATTTGGCAACTCCTGAGGCCTTGATGGCATTTTCAGCATACCCCTGAAAATCAGAGACAAGCTCATCAATCGCTTTCTGCTTTCGGTTTTGTAAAATGGCACTTTTTACCTCGCCTAATTTCTTTTCGGCATTGAGGTAAGTTTGTGGTGCAAAGACCGGCGCTTCGATCACTTTCGCCGAATCCAGAAGCTGCTCAAGCTCGGTAACCGGCGTTCCACTTTGAGCCGGTGAGCTCGCCAACAGGAACAAAACAAAGCAGGCTAGAACTGCCAATCTGATGCTTGTTTTCATAATTATCTCCGCTTAAAACTAGTTTTTTTCAATAGTCAGAATATTCAATGTTTTAGATTTCTAAAGCAACAAAAAAGAAAAGGAATTTTACTTCGCTTGCAGACCGAATGCCCCAGGAGGTTAATCATATTTGCACACGCCGTTGCTCAAATTTACCTTTTTCGCTTCTTTCGGAAACATAAACTGCTGAGACAATGAAAAAAGCTCCCAAAATAATCCAAATTGTTATCGGCTCTCCCAGTAATACGGCTGCGCCGGACATCGTGAAGAGCGGTTCCAAATAGAGATATATTCCCACTTCGCCGGCCGGTTTTTTGGATAATCCTTCCGACCACGACCAAAATGAAATTGCCAGACACCCAATACCAAGAAAAACGACGGCGATAATACCATCAGGAGCCATATGGGAATAAGCCGTACTTCCCTTGACAAGAAGGGCACATGGTATGACTATGACGCCGGCGATAGCAATCATCCAGAAGGTTGCCACCAGCGGATTGAGTTCCCTTGTAATACGACGAGTTACAATGGTATAAAAAGCCCAGGTAACACAGCTTCCCAATACAATCCAGTCGCCCGTGGAAGAAATCCAGTCAAGAGATTTAAGATTCCCTTTGGATACCAGCAGAAGCACCCCGATGGTGGCCAGAATAACTCCAATAATTTGATATAAGCCGAATTGCTCTTTTAATATGAAAAAAGAAAGGATAGCTATAAAAATCGGCGCCGTGGTCAATATCCAGGCAGTATTGGTAGCGGTGGTTGTTTCCATCCCTGTTGCCATTACCCAGAAATGCATGAAAAGTATGGCCGCGGCGAGTAGAAGATACTTAAATTGCCCTCTGAAATTTAACGATAATCGTTTAAACCAGATAATTGCCAAAAGAGTAAGGCCGCCCAATACAAACCGGGCGGCAATCAACTCGACCGGTGTCAAATATTTTAAAGAGACCTTGATAGCAATATAAGAGAATCCCCAGAATAAGACGGCCACAAGCAAAAATATCGACATATCATTATTGTTTGGCTATATTGAATGGCCAATTATAATAGATTTATGATAAATCAAGGGACTTTATATTTATCACTTTTTGTAGCTACTTTTGCGGTTTCGTGGGCGGCCATTCTGATCAAAATGTCTGGCGCCGGGCCGCTCCCAACCGCATTCTACCGGATGAGCATAGCTTCACTGATTTTGGCTATTCCAGCTATCCCCAAAATCAAGAAAACCCTGAAGATTCTGGATTCAAGGGAGATTATCCTATTGTTGACCTCAGGGATAGTCCTTGGTCTGCACTTTGCCTTCTGGGTAACCTCCCTTTTCTACACGACTATTTCCAATTCCACAATCCTGGTTGCGACCCAGCCGATTTTTGTTCTGATTATGGAAGCAGTGCTCCTTAAAGATAAAATTCCCTCACGTTCAATTATCGGGATGGTGGTAGCGCTGATCGGAATGGGAGTCATTTCTCATGGGGATTTGAATTTGGGAAAGGAATTCATAATTGGTGATATTCTGGCGCTGGTTGGAGCCTTTTGCGCCGGCATTTACCTCTTCATCGGACGACAGCTCCGAATGAAATTAGACAATCTCGGATATATTTTCCCGGTCTACTTGCTGTCGGCTCTGACACTATTTATAATATCCTTATTTTACGGAGAGAATCTTACCCATTATCCCGCTAAGAGCTGGACAATATTTCTTGTTCTGGCCATTGTCCCGACTGTTTTGGGACATTCTCTTTACAATTGGCTTTTGAAGTATCTCCCCGCTCACAAAGTGGCGACAACCATTTTAGGTGAGCCGATTGGCGCCACCATACTGGCCATATTTTTCTTCAATCAAATCCCCGGACGGTGGACTGCTATCGGCGGGATTATGATACTTTGCGGAATATTCATTGTTTTATCATATAGTGAAGGGGATAGGTCAATTATTCCGGAATAATTATTCGGAGAATCAGATCAGCAAATTGACAAATTGTCCTTCCCAAGAGAGTATCCTCAAAAAGATAAATCGGCTTTTCCACTACGGTCGCAGAAAGCTCAAATTTAGATTTTACTTGGCTTTTTATGATTTAAAAAAGATTGGGCTGATCTTTTTGGTTTAATTTCACACCCAGATGCCGGCAGGCCTCGTTGGAAACCATTCGTCCCCGTCTTGTTCTCTGAAGAAAGCCGATTTTAAGCAGGTATGGTTCGACCATATCGACCAGTGTATCTATTTCCTCATTCAGAGTCGCTCCCAGAGCCTCGATCCCGACCGGTCCGCCTTTGTAGTAATCAATAATCACTTTTAGCAGTTTTCGGTCGAGGTTATCAAGACCGATATTATCAATTCCTTCCGCATCGAGCGCCTTGCGGGCCAAATCGATATCAATCTTGCCGTCAGCTTTAACGGTGACAAAGTCGCGAACACGTCGCAGAAGCCGGTTAGCCACCCGAGGGGTGCCCCGGGCACGACGAGATATTTCCGAGGCAGCTTCATCGGTTATCTGCACCTCAAGGAGTTTGGCGGATCTGGTCAGAATTTCCTTTAGTTCCTCCGGCGGGTAAAAATCTATATGATAATAGAGCCCAAATCTATCCCGCAGTGGAGGCGATAACAATCCCGCTCGTGTCGTGGCCCCAATAAGGGTAAACCGCTTTAAAGGAATATTGATAACTTTGGCAAAGGCCCCTTTATCGACCACAAAATCAACTTTAAAATCCTCCATCGCCGGATAGATGAATTCCTCAATGGTCGGGGAAAGACGATGGATTTCATCAATAAAGAGTATGTCTCCATCGCCCAAGTTGGTCAATATTCCCATTAGATCACCGGTACGGCTCAGTGATGGCCCAGAGGTGGCTACCAGTCGGGTTTTCATCTCATTAGCGATGATATGGGCCAAAGTGGTTTTGCCTAATCCTGGAGGACCATAAAAAAGAATATGTTCACAGGCTTCTTGGCGTCGTCTGGCTGCCTCAATTGACACCCGAAGCTTATCCTTTAGTTTTTTCTGCCCTATATATTCATTCAGTTGCTTCGGGCGCAGAGACAGAATAAACGATTCTTCCTCCGGCGAAATAATCTCTCCGGAAATAATCCGCTCACGAGTCATGGCTGAATCCCCTTTCGGGCCATAGCTTCCTGAGTGAAAATGGCCGAAACCAATTTTTCCGCAGAATCAATCTTAGGGTTTATTTTAAGAGCATTATCAATCATTTTTTCCGCTTCATTTCTTTTATACTGCAATTGAAGGAGAATTTCTATTGTCTCGGTAACAAAATTTTCTTTCCCCTTATGCACCGAGGTAAGCGGTTGTTCTCCTTTAGCCAGCGCAAACCGGGCCATTTTTCCATATAATTCGGCAATAGCTTTATCGGCCAACCGTCCTCCTATCCCCGGTAGGCGGGACAACGTGGCGGCATCTTTAGTTTCTATGGCAGTGGCAATTTCGCGGATGGGCAGGGTGAGGGATTTCAGTGCTTTCTTGACTCCTAATCCAGAGACAGTTGTAAAAAGTTGAAAGAATTCCTTATCAATCGGGTCGGTGAAGCCGACCAGCCTGGGGTAATGATAGCTTTTCTTATCGCCGGCCTCGATATAGTTGAGGGTATGCAAGAGAATTTCGGAGCTCTCGAACTGAGCTTCCTTAAGCCTGGCATAGAGACCGGATGGAATCATCAATTCATAACAGAGGCCATTCAGTTCCAGGGTGACTGATTCCTCTGTTAAATGCTTAATCCTGCCGCAAATTTGCGATATCATCATTTCCCCTTGACCAGAAGGGCATTATGATGGCAGAGAGCCACGGCCAGGGCATCGGCGGTATCGGGCGAGAATAATTCCTGTTTAAGTTTCAATGTACTCCTGATCATTCTCTGCATCTGCAATTTGGTGGCCCGGCCATTCCCGGTAAGCGATTTTTTGATGCGGGTTGAAGCGTACGAGACAACCGGCACTCGATTTAAGGCCGCCTGCAGGAAAATCATTCCCCGGGCATGTCCCATAATAATGGCCGTCTTGGGATGAACATAATGAGAATATAATTCCTCAACCGCCATATAGTCGGGGTTAAATTGTTCTATAATTTTGCCGGTTTCCAAAAAGATCTCTTTAAGCTTCGTCTTAAATTCCAATATATCCTTCGTATTGACAACCCCGGCTTCAACAAT
>JAPLUS010000142.1 GCA_026397495.1 Candidatus Zixiibacteriota bacterium
CCGAAGTTATGGTGAATTGGTTCAAACCGTTGAGAAAGATTGGTGTTCCGGTTAATGATATCGGACTAATTGTTTTCATAGCGATGCGTTTTATACCGGTTTTGGCCAATGAATTGGACACCATAAAGAAAGCTCAAATGGTTAGAGGGGTAGATTTTTCCGGCGGCATCAGGACCAAAGCCAAGGTTTTGCTGACACTGCTTATACCGGTTTTTCAGTCGGCCATTCGCCGGGCTGACGATTTAGCCATAGCCATTGAATCACGCGGCTATATTAGCGGTGAGGAAAGGAGTTCGTTTAAAATATATCGTTTCCGAACAGCCGATTGGTTTTTTATGATGACCTCGATAATTATTATTGTCACTCTATTTGTCATCTCCGGACAATTGATGGGACAAAATTGAATATAAGACTTGATATACAGTATAAAGGAACGGATTTTTCCGGCTGGCAGTTTCAGCCCAATGAAGTTACTGTCCAGGGGGAAATTGAAAAAACGCTGGCGAAAGTTACCGGTCAAAAGATAGCTGTCTATGGAGCGGGGCGAACTGATGCCGGGGTCCACGCTTTGGGACAGGTAGCCAATTTCCGGATAGAGCATCATCTCCCGCCTGAAAAATATAAAGATGCCTTGAACTTCTATCTCCCCAAGACCATTCTAATAATGAAATCGTCCCTTGTCCCTGATGATTTTCATGCCCGCAAATCTGCTCATTGGCGACATTATCGCTATATTATTGATCGCGAAAGAACCGCCCTTTATTTTGAATATCGCTGGGAGTATCCTTTTCCGCTTGATAAGGATCGAATGAATACAATAGCGGAATATATCAAGGGCCGACATGATTTTGAGGCCTTTTGCACAATCAGCTCTCTTAAGGATAATAATGAATGTGAAATTTATTCCAGCGGCTGGATTGAGAAAAGGTCATTATTGATATATGAAATCAGAGCTAATCGATTCCTTCACAGTATGGTAAGGTCATTGGTCGGGCTTATGATTGAGGCCGGTAAGAATAACGATTACTTGACATTAGAGCAATTTAGGGATATTATGAAGTCAGGCAACCATGCTAAAATTGGAAATGTCGCCCCGGCCAGAGGGCTATATTTGGTTGCTGTTGGGTACTAGCCAAAGAGGTGTATAATGAAAATTTTTATCGATACGGCTAACCTTGATGAAATTAAAGAAGCGGTTTCCATGGGGGTTATCGATGGTGTTACGACCAATCCATCTTTGATGGCCAAAGAAAAGATGCCATACCGTGAGATTTTAAAGGAAATTTGCAGACTGGTAAAAGGGCCGGTTTCGGCCGAGGTCGTGGCCGTTGATGCTGAGGGAATGGTTAAAGAGGCAATGGACCTGCACTCAATAGCGGATAATATAACCATCAAAATTCCTACGATAAAAGAGGGCTTAAAAGCTATAAAAACACTCTCCGAACGCAATATAATGACCAATGCCACTCTCTGTTTTTCACCATCGCAGGCACTTCTGGTGGCTAAGGCAGGCGCTACTTTTGTCTCTCCTTTTGTAGGCCGCTTGGATGATATTTCCCAGAATGGAATGGACTTGATCGGACAAATAATTCAGATATATGGCAATTATGGATTTAATACGGAGGTGTTGGTGGCTTCGGTTCGAAACCCGCTTCACGTGGTGCAAGCCGCCATAATGGGAGCTGACGTTGCCACGATACCTTTCAAAGTAATAGACCAGCTTATGAAACATCCGTTGACCGATATCGGCCTGCAGAAATTTCTGGAAGACTGGCAGAAAGTGAATAAAGGATGATAGCACGATATACCCTCCCTGAAATGGGGGAGATCTGGTCGGAGAAATCAAAATTCCGGTATTGGCTGGATGTGGAATTGGCCGCCTGCCGGGCTATGGCGGAGAGTGGAATGATTCCCATGAAGTCATTCCGCAATATTTTAAAGAAAGCCAGTTTTGATATCGATAGAATTAATCGGATTGAACAGGAAACCAATCATGATGTTATCGCCTTTCTAACCAATGTTGGCGAATATGTGGGGGCCGATGCCAAATATATTCATTACGGGATGACCTCATCCGATGTCTTAGATACCGCCCTGTCGCTTCAAATGAGAAAAGCCGCCAATATTATCGATTTGAAGATTGCTTTAGTCTTGCGGAAGATTAAGGTTTTGGCTTTGAAGCACAGGATGACTCCCATTATCGGGCGAACCCATGGGGTTATAGCCGAACCGACTACTTTTGGGCTTAAACTGGCGGTTTGGTACACCGAATTGGAACGGGGAAGAGAAAGATTCAAAGCTGCGGCGGAGACAGCGGCGGTCGGGGCTATATCGGGGGCGGTCGGTAATTTTGCCAATATTGATCCTAAAATCGAAACCCTGGCCTGCAAATATCTTGGTCTGAAAACCGCCAAGGTATCAACGCAAGTCATTCAGCGAGATCGTCACGCCGGCTATATAACGGCCTTGGCTATTTTGGCGTCATCAATGGAAAAATTCGCCACGGAGATTAGAAATCTTCAGAGAACGGAAATCGGCGAAGTATCGGAGGGATTTGTTAAAGGTCAGAAAGGTTCCTCGGCGATGCCCCATAAGAAGAATCCGATCACGGCCGAGCGCTTAAGCGGTTTGGCACGTTTACTTCGAGGGTATGCCGTAGCGGCTATGGAAAATATTCCTCTTTGGCACGAGCGGGATATCGCCCACAGTTCTGTCGAGAGAGTTATTCTGCCGGATAGCACTATTGCGGTTGATTACGGTCTGAAGATCTTCAATGATATCCTTGATCGACTGGTCATTGACGAGAAAAGGATGCTTGAAAATATCTACCGCTATGGCGGCATTGTCTTCTCACAGAGGTTGTTGCTTGATCTTACCGATGTCATCGGCAATCGGGATAAGGCCTACTTTATGGTGCAGCGAAATGCTATGAAGGCCTATGAAGGAATAAAGGGATTCCATGAACTCGTGAAAGAAGATAGTGAAATAAGGCAATATCTGACCGAGACCAAGATTGACCGCTCTTTCGATCTGGAATATTATTTTAAAAATGTCGGCAAAATATTTAAAAGGGTATTTGGAAAATGATTGCCGTCAATGGTTTGAAATTTATTTTACCGGCGATGGCTCTGACCATTATATTGGCGTTATGGTCAGCGGGAAAAGACTCGCTGCCGATTTTAATAATCGCCGGTCTTGGCGCTATCCTGGCTCTATTCTTAACATTTTTTTACCGCAATCCGTTGAGGAATATCCCGACCGAAGGAGGCTTAATACTCTCCATCGCCGATGGCCGGGTGCTATCAGTTGAAGATATTGATAATGATTATATTGGTGGCAGGGGAAAAAAAGTTTCCATATTTCTTTCTGTTTTCGACGTTCATATAAACCGGGTTCCAGTTTCCGGCCGGGTTGACTATGTGAAGTATAATCCGGGCAAATTTTGGGCGGCCTTCAAAGCCGAAGCTTCAAAGGAAAATGAGCAGACTGAAATCGGTCTTGCCTTTGAGCATGGGAGATTAATCTATAAGCAAATCGTCGGGGTGCTGGCACGGCGGATTGTCTGCCATCTTCAAAAAGATCAGACCGTCAATGCTGGAGAGATTTTCGGAATGATACATTTCGGCTCGCGGGCAGAACTGTACCTGCCGGATAATGTTGAAGTTACCACAAAAGTCGGTGACAGAGTGAAAGCAGGGGAGTCTATTATAGGACGAATTAGGGATTAGTCTTTATGGAAGTTGGCGATTTTAAAGGAATATTCCCCGGAACTTTTACAATGGGGAATGTCGTCTGCGGTTTCTTGGCCATTTTGTCGGCTTTTGAGGGGGAGGTCACTACCGCCTGCTGGCTTATTATCTTGGCTGGCTTTTTAGACGGTCTCGATGGCAAAGTGGCGCGCCTGTCGGGTTCATCTTCAAAATTTGGGGTAGAACTTGATTCGCTGGCTGATTTTTCTTCTTTCGGGGTGGCTCCGGCTGTGATTATGTATGTTGTCAAGTTACATTCGCTGGGGAAATGGGGCTGGATAATCGCTATCGTCTATATTATGGCGTCTGCCTATCGTTTGGCCCGTTTTAATCTTCTGGCGCAAACTGAGGAAAAGAAAGAATTTATGGGCCTCCCCGTTCCGGGAGCGGCTATGGTTTTAGTCTCCTTCGTCATTTTTAGCTATCATATTTGGGGCACTCTTGAATATAGCGAATATCTGGTTTCGATGGTTATTATCTCTTCCGCCTTAATGGTTTCTCAGATTGAATATGATGCCATGCCGGATCGTTTCAACACCAATCGAAATCGTATCAAACTGCTCTTTGTCATAGTGGCGGGAGCATTGTTATTGTGGAAACCGCGTCTTTTGCTGTTTCCAATTTTTGCAGCATATGTTATAATAGGGCTTATTCGTGAGGCCTATCGTTTCTTCTATTTGGGAGTCGGATATGTTAAGAAACGACAGGCGAACGGCCGAGATATGATGGAGAAAATGGATGACGAATAGAAAAGCAATAGTCTATATTAGACTGAAAGAAGGAGTTCTGGATCCTCAGGGAATCACTATTCAAAGGGCTATCCTTAATATGGGATATGATATCATCCCATCGGTAAAATCAGGGAGATTCTTTGAATTGGAGATTTCCGATGGCGAGGG
>JAPLUS010000103.1 GCA_026397495.1 Candidatus Zixiibacteriota bacterium
AAATCTCAGCTGTGCGGGTTTCAAAATATCCGGAAGCTTTGGCGGTGAAAGCGGCGGCATCTTCCATCCGATTTTTGGCGCCGGAGATTTTTCTTCTTAGTGAGGTCGGCGTGAATTGATTACGCGAGAGTCCTAATTGGTCAAGACAGTTTCGTATCATGGCCACCGAATCATCTTCATCAAAGATGGTGAAATTCGACGGGTAAGCGAGGGCATCGGCTTCCTTCCGGAGCAAGCGGGCACAAAAGGAGTGGAAGGTTGAGGTCATTAAAGAGTAAATATCATGACTCAAAAGGGCGGCAATACGGTCTCTCATTTCATTGGCCGCCTTATTGGTGAAAGTGACCGCCAGGATATTGAAAGGGTCAGCCAGTTTCTGTGCCAGAATATAGGCTACCCGGCAGGTTAAGACACGAGTCTTCCCTGAACCGGCGCCGGCAATAATAAGAAGTGGCCCTTCGGTGGTGGTTACCGCTTCTTGCTGCACCGGATTTAGTTTCCAAATTATATGTTCCATTAGCGTATCCCAAAAGGGACTTGAATATAATGATATCAAATATTTTGGCAAGTAGCAAAGGAGACGGCTTGAAATTACCTCCGTAAACCGGTATCTTAAAATATGTTTTCCAAGAGAAATTTGTCGTTCTTGATTTTGGCCATACCTGTAATCTTTGTTGGCGGAATGTTATAAATGGAAGAAAGATAGTCTCAGGGCGACTGGAGAAATATAATCGTATTGACTGAAGGAAATATTTTGCATAAATCTTCTAGAAGCAAGAAAAAGGGTAATTCACTGGTGTCAGCGGATTACCCCTTTTCTATGATCTTATCTATTGTCGGCTTGCCGATTATAAAGAACTGATTAATCCGAGAAAGATTTGATGGCCTGTTCGATCGAATCGTAAGTCTCAAAAATTGTTATCAGCCGCGTAATGGTGAGAAGTGACTGAATGCTTTTTGTAACGGAGGCCAGTTTGAGCTCGCCCTGATTGTTTTTCAACGTTGTTAGAGCCGAAATCAACATTCCCAATCCAACCGAGCTCATCCACTCCACTTTGGCAAGATCGATAACCACATGCTTCTTGCCCCCTTTAACAATCTCGTGCAACCGTCCATGAAACATAGTGGCATCCGGTCCCCCCATTACTTTTCCTTCCAAATGAATTATGGCCACATCGCCTTTGATTTCATCGGTAATCTTCATTTCATTTTCTCCACGATAAAATTTTCTCTGACCTTTTTAGGAAAATCCGTAATTTCCATACCCGAGAAGGCCGGATAGCTTTTTCATTTTATTATATACCTTTCCAAAAATCAAGGGGAAAAGCTTCCGCTATACTACGGATTATTTGTCTATTCTTTTAAAGAATTCTTCCCGCATTTCCTTTTTCATATTGCCGGCAGGGATATTTTTCACCTCTAATGTCATTGAATGACTTCCGCCAATAGCTATTATGTCGCCAATTTTAACCGGATGGGCCGGCTTGATGGAAGCCCCGTTAATTCTAATCAAGCCATCATCGGCCATCTCCTTTACAGCTGTACGACGCTTGATGAGTCCAACTGTTGAAAGATATTGATCAAGCCTCATCTATTTTTTAAAATTATTCCAGAGGACGAATTTCAACGTAAGTCTTTGATTTGATTTCCTGAATCCATTGGTCGACAAATTGGGAGGTCTTGGCCTGACGGGCCATCTCTTTCACTTTGTCAAAATCCGTCTCAATTGAGAATTTGCGTGCTTCCTGACGGTCAAGAAGCTTGAGGATATGCAGGCCATATTCCGATTTTGTCGGTCCATAGATATCGCCAATATTTTTTAGACTATCCAACGCTATTTTAAATTCATCCGGCAGGTCGGCCACCGCAAACCAACCTAATTCTCCGCCCTGCTTGCGGGTATCATTATCGGCGGAAAATATTTTGGCCAATTCTCTAAAATCAGCGCCGTTCTTTATTTCAGTTTTGAGGGAATCAATCAATTTGAAACTCAATAATGAATCGGCGGCGGCTGGAATAACCTCAAATAGGATATGACGAAAGTGCGCCTTGTCTCCGGAGACCTGCTCGCACTTTATGATATGGTATCCGAATTGGGTTCGGACAACGCCGGATATTTCGCCGGGTGATAGATTGAAGGCCACTTTGGCAAACTCGGGAACAACATCCCCACGCGAAATAAATCCCAAATCCCCTCCGGAGAGAGCCACCGGACCAGAAGAGTAGGTTGCCGCCAGAGTGGTAAAATCGGCGCCGCCGGCAGCATTTTTTCTTATGGTTTCGGCTCTTTTGCGGACCGAATCTTCAGTCATTTTGGAAGGCTGAAAGGTTATTAAGATATGTGCTAATCTGACCGCATCCGGCTGGTCAGGGATGGAATCTTTGAATTTCTTATAAAAATCCAAAACCTCCTGTCGGGACACAGAAACCAGAGAAAGCTTTTTGGAAATATATTTCTGTTTCAGGAGCTCATTTTCAATTTCCGGCCGAAGCCGCTTTTTGAAAGTCCGTAGATTTAAACCTTCCCTATTTAGTTCCGATAAAAATTGATCTTCTGAGGGGAACTGAGCGACTACCTTCTTGATATGTTCTTCAAGCGCCTTGTCAATCTCACCGTCGGTAACTTTTATGGAGGTATCTTTTCTGGCATCAGCGAGGAACAGCCGCTCGGAAATCATTTGATCCAGAGTCTCTTTTTGGAAACTTGCCTGTTCTTCCGGGGTTTGAGGGCGAATTCCCCTTTGTATTGCCGCCAGCTGCATCTGAGCCGCCAGTTCGGAAGTAAGAATCGGTTCATTGCCGACAATGGCAGCTATTCTCTCGAGAGGTTCGGCTGACAAAACGGAATAAAACCCTGCCATGAGGGCAAGAATCACCCATATTCTATACTGTCCAATTCTGTTCAAGAGCTCTAACCTCTACCGGTGGTATCAGCCGGGGCATATTTGCTCTTGTCAATGGTAGCCTTGAGATTGTCTTCGAATATCTTTATGCTTACTTCCAGTTTTTTTATTGCCACCCAATCGGTGAAAGCTTTTTGTTTCCGCTCTTTCTCCAGATTTTCTTGGATAGCCGGTTTGACCGCTAAGAAATCCTTTATCTCTTCAGCCTTTTTATCAGCGACATAGATAAGGGAGAATTTGCCTCCTACCGGAATCGGGCCGGTGATGTCGCCTATGACCGCCGCTTGCGCCAATTTAAATATGTCAGGATAGTATTGCTCCTCAATGTATCCCAGATCGCCGCCGGAGGTACGTTTGCCGGGACGTTCGGTGAACTGACCGGCGATCTCCTTAAATTTGGTCAAAGAGTGAATCTTAGGTCTGTAATCAGCAGCCATTTTCTCGTTCGGAAACATGATTTCATAAATATGAATCTTGGCGGGGACCTTAAATTCATCTTGATGTGATTCATAATACTGCCGCATCTCTCCATCATCGGGAGCACCCGCAACGGGGATAGAATCATTTTCCATTATATTAGCCATCGCCAGTTCTCTGAACCGCTTAATTTTTCTTTTGTATTCGGCATCATTCGCTAACCCCTTTTTCCGGGCGTCGAGGGCTAAAATATCGGCGATGTTTAGCTGAAAGATAAAACTTGCCAGAGAATCATGTTGATCAAAGTCGGGCGAGGCAATGCTTGAGTACTGACGCTTAAGTCCTCTTATGGTCGTCAGGTACTGCCCCAACGTCATCCGGCTGCTGTCCCCCCAAGTAGCCAGAACCATCTCCCTTTCATTGCTATCGAGTTGATTGATATCAAAATCATTTTTGGGTAATGTTTCAAGAAGCTGCGGCGACCGGATATTTATCTTTCACGGTCGTCTTGAAGGTTTCCAGCAATTCCATCCGCTTCATATTTTCAATATTGGTCCGGATAGTGGGAATCATCTTATCATAACTCTGGCGAAGCTCATTAGGAGCGCGGTTACTCATTTTAACAATGTGCCAGCCAAATCTTGTTTTGAATGGTTCCGACATCTCGCCGGGATTTAATTTGAACGCCTGTTCCTGAAAGGTTGGGTCCAGCCGGCCCCATGTGAAATATCCCAAGTCACCCCGGTTAATCTTGGCAGAGGGGTCAATCGAATAACGAACCGCCATATCTTCAAAATTGGCGCCCTTCTTCAAACTATCCATGACTATCTTGGCGGTATCTGCCGTGGTTAAGAGAATATGCGAAGCCTGAACTTTGTTCTCCAGTTTATCGTAGAAAGCCTTAATTTCCGCATCGGTAACCTTTATCTTATCGATTATTTCCCGCTGGTAGAGAATATCAAGCAGAAACTTGTTATTGCTGGCCAGAATAATCCCGTTAATTTCTTCTGAGGTATCAAGGTGCTTTTTGTATGCCTCCTGAATTAGGAGTTGCTGAATAATCAAGCTGTCAAGAATCATTTTTCGATTCTGATATTCCTCGTCAAAAGAGCGAAAATTAATTCCACTGCGACCGAATAGGTCATTTAAGTCTTTGGCTGTGATTTTATCACTGCCTATCTTGGCGAGAATAGTATTGTCATTCTTGGCGCAACCGCTTAATAACAAGGAAAACATAAAGATAGCTGATATAATCAGCACTATTTGGCATAATTTTTTCATAAGTCTGATTTCCTCTACTCAAGTTTTAAGTTATACGGATTGCGGGTAGATTCGTTCCTTCTCGCAAAATATCAAACATCAAACTATACAATCAAAGGTCGCTTTTGGCAAGCTGTTTTTGGAAGGGAAGAGACCATTTAGAGGAAAAAGACAAAAGTTATCAGCAGAAAAGTTGGTACCAATATCAATAGGGAATACCCCATATATCCAAAGAAGTGAGGAACCTTGACTTTCTGCTCTTCGGCGATTGATCTGACCATAAAATTCGGCCCGTTTCCGATATAACTATTGGCTCCCATAAAGACGGCGCCGCAGCTTATGGCCCGCAAAAGATTAACATCAACACCGGCTACCGTGGAGGCAACGGCTCCCGCCGACTTGGTAACGGCTTCGGCAAGGGAGAAAAAGGCAAGGTAGGTGGGCGCATTATCCAGAAAGGTACTCAAGCCGCCGGCATACCAGAAGAACTGCCACGGTTGGGTAAGGCCCAGGGTCGCCCCCTTGACCTGTAAAAGGATTAATAATGGTACCACTGTTATAAATATTCCGGCAAAAAGAATAGCTACTTCAGAAATCGGGTGGTAAGTGAAGCGGTTGCGCCGGTGAATTTCTTGGCCGGTAAATCTTAATGATAAAAGGGTCATTAGAATCATTATTAATTCCCGATAAGGCGCCGGCGTCTGGAATGATACCGCTAAAACTATTCCCATCAGAAATAGCAGATTTATTTTTCCTGATATTTTCAGCGGCGATATATCAGCCATATCATGTTGGATATCGCCGATATTTTCCTTTCGATAGCATAAAGTATCCCAGATATAGAATACCGCCAGGACAATTCCCATGGTCGTTAACCAAATCGGGAAAAGGCGAAAAGTCCAGGTGAAAGGGACTCCTTTAAGATATCCCAAAAATAAGGGCGGGTCGCCGAGAGGCGTCAGACAGCCGCCAATATTGGATACAATGAATATGAAAAAAACCGGAATATGGGAAGTTAATCTCCGTTCGCTGTTGGTTTTCAGGAAGGGGCGAATGAGAAGCATACTGGCGCCGGTAGTGCCAATTAGATTGGCCATAATCCCGCCGATAAAAAGAAAAAAAGTGTTTACGGCCGGCGTTGCTCGAAGGTCTCCCTCCACCAGAATTCCGCCTGAAATAATGAAAAGAGAAGCCAGCAGTATAATAAAGGAAAAATAGTCTCTTACCGTCAGAGTCAGCTCCCCGGGAAAATGGACAATCATAAAAACCAATATGGGGAGACTGACAAGAGCGGAAATGATAGCCTTATTCCGATTTCTTTCCCATATTTTAGGCAGGGCCAAAGGCAAAATCGCTATCAGAAGGAGCAACAATATAAAGGGGAAACAGGCATAAATTGGGATTGATTCGCTGACTGCCATTATTTCTCCATATTTCTCCATATTTATCCACCCGGAAATTTAGATAATAATAACGATTGTAGGGATGCTTTGGCAATGAGAATTTTGGGAGAATAAGAAAAGCCCGCCGGATGGCGGGCTTTTTAAAAGTCAGGATTCTGCTTCTCTTTACAGCAGATTGTATTTGAGTGATACCAGCATGTTCATCGGGGCAGTTGTGTTTCCCGAAATAAAATTCAAGCCATTGGTAATGAGATCAGGATTAACCTGGGCATCCAGGAAGAGATTGTTCCAGTGGAAACCGGCGCCAAGATAGAGGGTATTGGCCACATATCCCCAGTGCTTCTTGGTGGCTCCGGGTGCGCCCGGCTCGTCTTTCTCGGCATTCCAGAAGGAGGTGCCGCCAACGCGGAGATTCATCCAATTGAATACGGCCGCATCAAGCCCAACTCGGAAATAAGGAATAGCAGTTACACTGCTCTTATCTTCCACAGCTGTACCGGGACTGGGTGGTGTAATCTTATCCTTTGAGGATTGCATCTTTAAGCCGATGTCACCAATTACCAGCATGTCGGTCGAAGGAACATAGTTTAGACCAAGTCCGCCATCGATGATCATCGTGGTGATCTTTTCAGTGTAGAGAAGGGTATTAGGTGCCGTGCCGGGATAAAATTCAACACCCACTTTCACCATAGTTAGACCCAAATGCGGAACCAGAGTCATTTTTGGGTCCAATTCATAGAAATATCTTCCTCTGATATCTATAGCTATATTCCCCTTTGGCTTGGTTGAATCATAACCAAGTGTGTCGATATTTTTCCAGGTCAGGAACTCAAAGGCAGCAGCAAAATCAAGTTTTCCTTGCATCATCCCTAATCCGAGGTCAATCCCATAATCGGTTATACTCTGTTCGTACTTATCGGCGGCAGCTTCTTCCTTATAAGAGCCGTTGACATAATTGATATGAACGCCGAATTTGTTTTCGCCCAACATATGACCATAATAAAGGTCCATCCGATCATTGCCGGTTTTGTCAACTGGCTGATTCTTGAAGTACATACCCAGCACATGAGGATTCTCATCGCCGAATTTATAATGGACACCGACCTTTGTAAAACATGTATCAAACTCGGCAATGACGAGTCCCGGATAATCAACTATTAATGCCGGATAAAGACTAATGTTAGTCCCGTCATGGATGATATTATTGGCATCACCCATGGTGAGCGCCCTCGTCATGGTCGTATAGCCCGTTGTAAAGGCTATCAAGAAAATTGCCAGTGTTAAAATTACTAGTTTCTTCATTCTATGGTCCTCTTCTTAAACATGTTAAAAGTTATTCCCTAAATGGAATTCCTGTGATTTCCTCCAATAAACAAACCTCCTTCCCTGCAGGTACCAAAGAGTCGGTCATTTCATACTGCATTCTTGTTAATCATTTTAGCAAAGGTTAAATAGCTTATCTCCTAATTATAAATATAGCAATAGAAACAACTCTACTGTTTCATTAGAACAGCCTGTATAGTCGGGTAGATTTATAAAGAAAATTCAAATCTTTGTCAACAATAAAAAAATTGGAATATTTTAATTTCTGTAACTTATATCTTATACCCATGGATGATTTTCTTGTAAATCAGGACTTGTTTTGATAACATTTTCGCGAATTTTCAATAGATTTGCAGCTATTTCGTCTCGACGGCATCATTATAGCCCGGTCGAGATGATTACTCAATTTAGATAATATTTACGGATTTCTTATCGGCTTTTATGATATTTTTTTAAAGAATTAATATATTGTCAGGCCTGACTGTGACCCCAACTTATTTATTAACAATAAGATAGGTCACAATAATAGATTGACGAATTCTGTCAGATTGAGGAAAAGGTCGCTTTATCTTGCCAGATAGGCTCATTTTCCCAATCTCTTTTCAATCACTATGAAATCTGATTCACAATTTCTGCGGCTCTCGATCTTTATAACTCTCAGGTTCTGACAAATTAGAGCTTCCCCAAAAAGACAATGATTCCTCATATTCACCCCATCTGTCAGTTATACATACACTTAGGGATGTTTGGCTATTCTCTCGCATAGTTGACTGGATTGAGGCATAATCTTTGCTCGACAGTTGATTTTATTAGATAATGGGTGAAGGAGATTAAATGCTTGAGGGGAATTTACAGCGTGGCTTCAACACGGAACGGCTAAGGACGGTAGCGGAGCCAAAAGTACGTCACGACGACAAAGGATATTATATCCTAACCCTTTCTGAGAATGTAAAAGTTTATTTTGACGAATTTTATCTCTTTTTGGAAAAAGTGTATGAAAGATGCCGGCAGGAAACGAAAGGAATTGAAAATAAGCTGACCAATTGCTCGCCTGAGTATTCCGAGACCAATTCCTACTATCGCGCCAAATTGATTATCCTTGATATAGTTTCGAAAACCACCCACAGTTTTTATACTGATGGCGCCAATTTAGGGGTTATTATGACCCCTTGGTGTTTTGGGACGGTTGTTTTAGAAAAGGTGGAGATTCACCGGGAACGTTTATCCCGAGGTGAAGTCAATGATCAGAATATCAGCGTCTATCCCTACTACATTATTGAATATATTGATGAAATCTGTAAGAAGACACTTCTTGATCTATTTGATTTCCCTGAGGAAGCCTTCAAAATGCGTTGGCAATATAGCGAGCTATTAAAAAGATATTCCAAAGTCCTGACCAATATAACCCACTCTTTGAATTCGGTGTTAACGACCATTAAGAATTATGGTTCATAGTTAGACAAAGAGATTTCCTCCCTCCATTAAATGCCCCCGGAAACTCCCTCTTCCGGGGGTTTTTTCTATAAGGAAAAGGGGTATTTTAGCCGATATAGAATTAGATAATTGGCTAAATTAAAAATTGGTTTTTATGTCATTATTGATACCAAGGAATCAGATTGCGACCCAGTATCTGCCGATTTATATGGAGTCTCTCCGTATTGACACGGTTCTCAACTTCGATCTCTATATCAAAATCGGCGGTGAAATGGTTCTCTACCGCTCCGCGGATCTCCCTTTTACGGAAAGAACACGTGATAAGCTGGTGGCCAATAAGGTGCTCCGACTTCATGTCAGCTCTATATCTCGAGGCAAGTATCAAAAATATATTGAGCAGAATTTAGATAAGATTTTGACTGACCAGCAGGTGCCGGAAGAAAAAAAGGCCGGTATTCTTTATGATACATCCCGAGCCTTGATGAAGGATGTGTTGGAAAATCCGACCTACGGCGAGAATATTCAACGTTCCAAGCGGCTGGTTGAAAATCAAGTCAGCTATATTTTGAAGGGGCAAGAGGCCTTTCATAATCTGTTGAGAATAAGCTCTTTCGATTATTATACCTATACCCATTCGGTCAATGTCTGCACTTTTGCCATTGCCTTAATCCAGCAGATGGGGTGCAAGGATGAACAGTATATTTATAATTTGGGAATCGGCGCTCTTCTGCATGATATCGGCAAATCCAAGATTTCCGAACGGATATTGAATAAGAGAACCTCCCTCTCTTCAATGGAATTTGAATTGATGAAAAAACACCCTAAATGGGGAATTGAGCTTCTTACCGGTACCGACTTAATCGAAGCCTCTTCTTACTATCCGGTTTTGCAGCATCACGAGAGAGGATTGAAAAGAGGATACCCCAATGGACTGACTCTGGATGAAATGCATGAATACAGTCGCATTGTGGCCATCGTTGATACTTTCGACGCTATGACTACCAAGCGGGTCTATCAAGGGGCGATAGAGACTTTCCCAGCTCTGAAAGTGATGTTTTCGCTCAAGGGAGAGTATGATTGCGAATTGCTTAAATCTTTTGCCGAACTGATGGGCCCCGAGGGGCTGGCCAGCATCTAATCATTTGCGCCGTCGGTCCGCCATGGCGGATTTCTCCACAATATTATAGCCAAAGTAGGTCAAAATGCCGAAGGCTTTTGACTTTTTAAATATAAATGTCAAAACCACCCATCAGCGCCACACCCTTCCCCCGAGGGGATTTTGACCTACTCAACTGGATCCCGGGTCAAGGCCGGGAATGACGGCAGGAAGATGGCGGAACCCCACCAAAGGCGGGCAAGCGCGGTTCCACCCTACGCCTAATTGCCTAATCATTACAAAATTCTCATTTGTCAACCGGGTGCCACCCTCAAACTTGTTTGAGGGTGCTAGTTCAAATACCCGGTAATCGCGGCGGGCTATAAGAACCCCGATTATGGGGTCTTTGTGCTCTTATCTGCTTCTCTGGTGGCGAAGCCCAATCTTTCCCTGATGGAGGCGGCAATATTGGTGCGAATATCGACGTTTTCCTCAAGAAAATGCTTAACTGCTTCGCGCCCTTGCCCCAAGCGGTCGCTGCCGAAACTATACCAAGTGCCGGATTTCTCCACAATATTATAGTTTGTGGCTAAATCGAGTATTTCTCCAGAATGCGATATCCCCTTGCCATAGGTAATATCAAACTCGGTTTCGCGGAAAGGTGGCGCTACTTTATTCTTTACGACCCTCACCCTGGTTCGACTGCCGACTACTTCCTCATTTTCCTTTATTGAAGCGATCTTGCGGATATCCAACCGGATAGTGGCATAAAATTTCAGGGCGTTGCCGCCAGTGGTAGTCTCCGGATTGCCGAACATTACCCCGATTTTCATCCTAATCTGGTTGATAAAGATGACGGAGGTTTTTGATTTGGAGATGACGGCGGTCAGTTTCCGAAGCGCTTGGGACATCAGACGGGCCTGCAAACCCATATGAGCATCCCCCATGTCTCCCTCAATCTCAGCTCTGGGAACCAAGGCCGCCACAGAGTCAATAACCACGATATCAAGCGCTCCGGAACGGACCAAAGTTTCGGTAATATCTAAGGCCTGTTCGCCGGTATCCGGCTGAGAAATTAGGAGGTTATCAATATCAACTCCCAACGCTTTGGCATAAGTGGCATCGAGGGCATGCTCGGCGTCGATAAAGGCGGCGACCCCACCCAATTTTTGGGCCTCGGCAATAAAATGGAGCGCCAGTGTTGTTTTGCCGGAACTCTCCGGACCATAGACTTCGGTTACCCGTCCTCGAGGAATACCGCCCACTCC
>JAPLUS010000183.1 GCA_026397495.1 Candidatus Zixiibacteriota bacterium
GGATCACCCTTGGAGGAAGCTCAGGCTGCCCGGGTCCACTGACTTTAAAGAAAAAGAAACAGTTTTAGTAGGCGCTCTTTAAAAACAAAATACGACATTTCTATTTTGGTAACTATACGACATTTCTATTTTGGCTTGACACGACTTTAATCTGCTCTTGCCATCTTCCCGGAAACAATTATATTATTAGCTTGTTATGTAATATAAACCAAATAAAGAGATATTATGTTGACCACTGTCTGTAAATCCAAAATACATCGGGCCACCATAACTGACGCGAATGTCAATTATGAAGGCTCTATCACGATTGATGTCGACCTGATGAAGGCCGCTGATATTGTTCCTTTTGAGAAGGTTCAAATCGCCAATGTTACTAATGGCGAACGGCTCGAGACATATGTCATTGAGGGAGAGGCCGGTTCCGGTTCTATCTGTCTTAATGGAGCTGCAGCTCTCAAGGGCAAGGTCGGCGATATCATTATTATTATAGCCTACGGTCTGGTGGAGCATGATAAGGCACAATTCTATACCCCCAAATTTGTCAAAGTCGATAAAAATAACAGAATAATCTGATTTTAATCATATGACCAATAACTTCGCGGCTATAATCCTTGCCGCCGGCAAGGGAAAAAGGATGAAATCGGAACTGCCAAAAGTATTGCATCGGCTCCACGATAAGTCTCTCATAGGCCACATTCTGGAGACAATCTTCAAAATCCCTTTTGATAAAATTGTTATTGTCGTCGGATATAAGGGAGAGATGGTGATTGAGGAGCTAAAGGATTTTGATGTGGAATTTGTCTGGCAGCGAGAACAAAACGGCACCGGCGGTGCTGTTTTGACGACAGAAAAAACATTCTTGGATTTTAATGGCACTATTTTAGTCGTTCATGGCGATGCTCCTTTCCTGTCGGCAGAATCTATCAGGAAGCTTCACGAGGTACATACCAAGTCCAAAGCGGCCGCCACCTGTTTAATAGCCGAATTTCCTAATCCAAGCGGCTATGGACGAATCGTCCGTCAGGGTGAGACAGATCTCCTCTCTGCCATTGTTGAGGAAAAGGATGCCACTGAAAAAATAAAAAATATCAGGGAAATAAATACCGGGACTTTTTGCTTCGATAGTCGGGAGCTCTTTTGGGCCATACATAGAATTAATAACAATAATGCTCAGAAGGAGTATTACCTGCCTGACTCCATAAAGGTCCTACGCGAAGCGGGCAAAAATTGTATGGTATTGAAAGTTGCCGACCCAATGGAGGGGATCGGCGTCAACTCCGTTGAGGAGCTGGCTGCTCTTGAATTAGCCAATACCGGCAAGAATAAGTAATTTTAGAACCAAAATAAAACTTATCTGTATTATATATAGGCCTAAAATACAGGCAATTATCGTCCGATAATATGTTGTAGGATAGAATTTGATTGACAAAATGTTTTAAACCAATAGCTTATTTAATAACTTGCTTAAGTTAAGTGTGGATTTATGCCAAAAAGAAAAACAATAATATATAGCCTATCTGTTTTTCTGTTGATGGTTTCAGTATCATCGGCCCAAATGACAGATAGAGCCGATATCAAAGCCGCTAAAATCGATTATCTGGGATTAAAGCCGGTTAATAACCCTTTTTTCCTGATCGATATCTCGAAGATAAGATGGTTTAACTCCTATTCAGTAAATTTCTTTTCCGGCGGAGGATCTTCTGGCTCCGTCGGACTTTATACATCAACTATCCTTTATGAAATTTCGCCCGCTTTTTCGCTTGGTTTGAAACTCGGTATAGCTCACGATCCCCGATTCCTTTTGGATCATCAGATTAGTCCCAATGCGATTCTTTTACCGGGATTCAACTTAAATTATCATCCTTCTGAACATTTTCAATTTTCAATTGGATTTGATACTTATTCCGGCGCTGAATATTATATGTATCATCCGTATGCTGATTATAACGGAGGTAAAACTAAGAAGTAGTCTTATAATCCTTCCCAATTTCGGATCATAAATGTTATTAAATAAATCCGCTATAAAAAACACAAAAATAAAAAGACGTTCATCAAGGCCAAGGAAAAGTTCCCGCACCCTGGAAATGGCGATTTTGGGCGTTTTTATAGTAATCGTTGTCTATGGGGTCAGTTTTATCCTGAAGATAAATAATGGTATTTCCAGGACTATCGACACCCCGGTATATAATATCAGACTTCAAATATTGAATGGATGTGGTAAACACGGAGTTGCCGATCGTATCGTCAAGGTTCTGCCATCGCTGGTGAAAGCCCCCCTCGAGTTAAATATAGTGGAGATATACGATTTTAAATCGTACGATGTAAAAAAGAGCTTTATAATTTCAAGGGAGGCCGATATAACCATCGCCAAAACCCTTGCCGGTCAACTTGGACTGGAGCCGGATAACATAGTCTATGAACCAATTGAGAATAATTACCGCAGTGTGACCGCCACTCTGGTTTTGGGGGTCGACTATAACGAAAAACTGCTTAAACCGAAAAAGTAGGAGGGGAAAAGAGGGACTTGAAATTTACATCTTTATCTGTTGCTCGTACAGCAGGAAAACTGGCGCTTACCAAAAAAGGTTACGACATTAAAATCCTCAATTTAAAAGACATCACCAATATCTGTGATTATTTTGTGATCGTCAGTGGTGATGTTGATGTTCATGTTAAGGCAATTGCCGATGCCGTGGATGATGGTTTATTGGAGAAAGGGGTCAAGCCCTGGCATCGTGAGGGAGTCCGGGGCGGAAAATGGGTTCTGCTTGATTATGTGGACGTGGTCGTTCACATTTTCCAAAAATCGGCTCGAGAATTTTACGCGCTGGATAAATTATGGGGTGACGCTCCAGCGGAAAAATTGCGATAATATTTTCTCAGTTTAGATATCGTTAAATATGAATAAAATTTTAATACCATTTGAATAGGGTTAATTCTATGGAAAGCTCTGAACTAAAAAACAAAACCATTGCCGAACTCCTTGGGATGGCGGAGTCGTTGGAGATCCCCGGAGTCTCCGGCTTGCGGAAATCAGAATTAATTTTCAAGGTAATGGAAGCGACCTCAGCCAAGCAGGAGGGAATGATTTTTGCCGAGGGCGTTTTAGAAATACTTTCGGAGGGTTATGGCTTCCTGCGATCATCCGATTACAATTACCTTCCCGGCCCGGATGATATCTATGTTTCACCTTCCCAAATGAAACGGTTCGATTTGCGGACCGGCGACACCATATCCGGTCAGGTTCGCCCGCCAAAGGATAATGAACGATATTTTGCGCTTCTCAAGATTGAGGCCATAAATTACGAAGATCCGGAGAAGGCCAAGCACAAGACTCTCTTTGACAATCTTACGCCTCTTTATCCTAATCGGGCTTTCAAACTTGAAATTGATCCGGAAGAACTGACAACACGCATAATGGATTTGATGACGCCGATTGGCAAAGGACAGCGAGGCTTGATTACTTCGCCGCCTAAGGCAGGCAAAACCATGATTCTCCAGAAAATCGCCAACTCCATCACCACCAACCACCCTGAGGTCAAATTAATTGTACTTTTGATTGATGAGCGTCCCGAGGAAGTTACCGATATGCGCCGTTCAGTAAAGGGGGAAGTCATATCTTCGACTTTTGATGAGCCCGCTGATCGCCATGTTCAGGTGGCCGATATGGTCCTGGAAAAAGCCAAACGCCTTGTGGAGCACAAGCATGATGTTGTTATTCTTCTTGACAGTATTACCCGCCTTGCCCGCGCCCATAATTCGGTGGTCCCTCACTCCGGGAAAATCCTCTCCGGCGGCGTCGATAGCAATGCCCTCCATAAGCCAAAACGGTTTTTCGGAGCCGCCCGCAATATTGAAGAAGGCGGATCACTAACCATTATCGGCACCGCTTTAATCGAAACCGGCTCAAGGATGGATGAGGTAATTTTTGAGGAATTTAAGGG
>JAPLUS010000399.1 GCA_026397495.1 Candidatus Zixiibacteriota bacterium
GGAAGCTCTGGATAAAATAATTCCCTTCTCCAAGCGGATAATCCGCATTGATGACGATCCCATTTCCTTTTTATCGCACAGCAACCCTATCAGGAAGTACGATATAATAATCATCAATTCCGGAGAACCGGACAATTATAAAAATAACCGCTTCCTTACTGATAGATTTTTGAAGCTGTCCAAGACTCTGCTTAAGAACGACGGAATAATATTTTTCCCATCCCATTATGACACGGATAGGTATATTTCACAAGACAAGGCCGGAATAATATCAGCCATATATAATACTCTCCAAAACTCCTTTGCCCATGTAACGGTCTGGCCGGGAGATATGACTCTATTTTTTGCATCTGATAGTTCCTTATTCAATCTCACTTCGGATTCATTGATAGGTCGGATAAAAAATCTCGGATACTATCCTCAATACATCAACGAAAATTATTTGGCCGACCGACTGCAAAATTTCAAAATGGAAAAATTACGAGACGCTCTCGACTCATTTGGTCAGATCAATACCCTCAACAGGCCGATTTTGGTTTATCGACAAACGGCCTACAGGGCCAAATTGGGAGGAATCGACAATAAAATAATTCCCGCCCTATTCAACGTCGCCCCAAGGATATTATTGCTTTCCTCTATTTTGTGGCCGGTTTTGTCTCTCTATCTATGGAGCTGATTGCCTTTTACCTCTATCAATCTATGGCCGGCTCGCTCTACTCGGAAATGGGCGTGCTGATAGGCGCCTTTATGCTTGGTCTGGCCATAGGGACATATTTTTCGCTCCGGAGCGATCGGGAGCGTCTGGAAATACCGGCCTTTCTGCTAATGTTAACGGCTTTAATTCTATTTATGGTTACCTATGAAAGAATAGCGACCGGCGCTCTTATTTTCTATTATATCCTGTTTCTCTTTACCATCGCCATTGCCACCGCCTCTCTTTTTGTGGCCGCTACCAATCGGTATTACTTTGGAAGGGCCGAGATCAATCGGGGCATCGGATACGCTTTTGAAATAATCGGTTCCTCTCTGGGGGCACTCATCCCCTGCACGATTCTTTTGCCCTTAATCGGCCTGCCATGGATTTTGGGAGCAATTATGGCCTTAATAATAGTCGCTCTGGCCGGGGCTATGATTTCAGCCGGATAATTACCATTGTTTATATGGACTTGATAAACCGGATACTTTTGCTATTTTGAGTCTATGTTAAAATCAAAAAAATATCTGCTCCTCCTGAATAATCGTTACCCCCGGAAAAATAATTCATATTTCTTGAAAAAGCTAAAAGGGGCGACCACCGTGGCCGTGGATGGCGGCGTACGATTCTTTATCAAAAATAAAATTTACCCTGATATTATCATCGGCGATTTTGATTCCTCACCTGCCTTATCGAATAAATATCTATCGCATATGGAAGTAATTTCTTTCCCCCGCATAAAGGATAAAACTGACAGCCAGTTGGCGTTGGAAATGGCCTTGGGGCGCGGCGCGACAGAGATTGAAATTTTAGGCGGCGTCAGCGCTACTGAAATTGATCATACCATCGGCAATATATTCCTGTTGGAGTTGGTCAATAAATTCAGCCGAAAAAATCATAGGCGGATTAGCGCGCGAATTCTTGGGCCGGATTATGAGATTACCCTGCTGGAAAACGGCTCGGCTCGATTCCAGGGACGAAGAGGGGAATTTGTTTCGATTATACCAATTTCGGAAACGGTTCGCGTTAAATATTCCGGATTGGATTATCCGCCTCCAGAAGGGCCATTATGGTTCGGTGAAAGTTTGCCTTTACGAAATCAGTTTACGGGGGGAAATTGCCGGATTATCGCCAGGGGTAAAGTCATTATCGCCGTCATTCACAGAAAAACAGCCGACCGGCGACAATTTCTTGACAAAAAATAAAGAGTTCCTATATTTGAGCGAATTTCAAGAACTGCGGCAGGCGGTTCTATCCAGAATCTTTTAAAACTGGGGAATGGTCCAACGGTAGGGCACGTGGCTCTGGACCACGGAATCGGGGTTCGATTCCCTGTTCCCCAGTTTTTTTATTGCTGCAGGTCAGCGACCCCTTGCGGTCCTGACAATTTTGTGCGCGGCAGTTTCCATAGGTCGAAACCCCTGCGCTTGCCCGCCCGTGGTGGGGTTTCGACATTCTCCTTTCATTCCCCATATACCCCCTTCAGGTTTTGTAGGTCAGGTCTCTTGCAGCCTGACACAGTGTTGTCGGGTTTCTCATCCCCGCTGAAGCGGAGTTTCGGAACCCGACCTACCAAGCTACAATATCATCAGGCATTCACCAATACCAAGGGTGCCACCCCCAAAATCGTTTTGGGGGTGCCGGTTCTTTGTCCGGCAGCTTAGGTGTTGCGCTGGATCTTGCCGCGCACGGAGTGCGAGGTGTGATCCAGCGCGTTTTTATACCGCAGGGTCACGCCTTCCCCGCTTGAAGCGGCGAAGCCTAAGACCCCGCGGAACTTCTAGTAGCGCAAAATCCCGAAGGGTTTTGCGACGGCCGCCTGCGCGGCAGTATTGTAGGGGCTTGATTCATCAAGCCCTTTGCTGATTTCCAAAAGAAGGTTTGATAAATCAAACCCCTACAACGCAGGGATAGAATTCGACCGGACAAATCATTCATTTCACGCGCAGTCAGTTCGCCTGCGGCGGACTTCCTGACTGCAAAATATTCCGTCGGGACAATGTGCGCGGCAGACTTTAGTCTGCCCGAGCTTACCCTATCGTGCGTACCCCCAGATGACAGAACACTGTTCTGTCACTACACTATCATCAGGCATTCACCAACACCAGGGGTGCCACCCCAAAACTTGCTTTGAGGGTGCCGGCTCTTTGCCCAGCAGCACAGAATGCAATGATTTAATACCCGGCATATCAGTACTAATGCTTAATCCCATCCGTTGG
>JAPLUS010000132.1 GCA_026397495.1 Candidatus Zixiibacteriota bacterium
TCAAATCCAGATTGTTAAGTTTCAATTCCTTTATCTCGAAATCGATCGGCCCCGCTTCCTGTTTGCTTTCCAAAAGGGGTTTTGGAACAAGCCATTTTTGCTCGGTGGATTCATGCAGGATTATATGAGCCGAATCAATATCGATTCGCTGGAAAACAAGGATACCGTGCCAGAGATTCGATAAAGAGTACTCGGCAGTGACTCTGGGTATTACCGCCATTTCATAGCTATATTTGCCATCATCATAGGTAACATTGAGATCTGATAAGACAAGTCTGGAAAAATAGTCGCCGCTTATTTTTCCAATCTGAACCTTTATAGGAAGATTCTGATCAATCATAGCTTTTAGTTTGCGGTTGACTATATATTCCAACAGGCCGAATTTGAAGATGGCTAAATAGATTCCCAACAGGAGAAACACTGCCGTACCGAAAAGGGTGAGAAGAATTTTATTTCTTAATCTCATACTTTTTTTCAATCATATTTGTAATTTTATCGGCCATTTTAGCGGCTCTTGCACCGGCTAGAGGTTCAATGTCTTCGATTATTCTGTGCAACAAAGGAAATTTGGCGCCGACATTAATACTTCCCATAATATGGGAGACCAATTGTCGCTCCCGTCTTTCCACTATCAGTGTTGAAACCCCAGCCAATTCCCTTTCCCTTTGGGTCATTCCGGGCCGACTTAACACCTTGCCATAAGCTTCTATTATTATCCAACGGAAAATGTCAGGAGATACGGTCAGAATTTTCCCTTTCAGGCGTTCATAATTTTTTCCATAGATTCGCCGGCAAAGCCGCGTACCTTCCGAAAACCACTGTTCCACTTCGCGACGAGAAATCTCTTTCAAATCGGCTTTGCCCCGGAAACTTCCATAAACCTCATAATAAACTAAAATCGCTTCAATTGTGCGAGGAAATCCCAAAAAAAGATAACTCTGCAAAATTGTTTCATAGATAGTTCGGGTTCTTATTTTTGCTTCTTGCATATACTGGAGGATGGCCTTAATCAAATCCGGATTAGATATCGCAATGGCCGCCGACAGTAAAGAAATCAGGCGCACCCCTCTATCGGATTTAGAAAATCTTAATGAATCCAGATGGATCCGCAAGTCAGGACTTTTGATCATCGGGGATATTATAATCTCTTTGAGTTTAAATTGGCAATGTCATTCTTGCAATAAATGAGTCGAGCCGAGACTATTTATCTGTCGTCCAAAGATTGGTTGAAACAAAAAACGCCGGTAGAAAAACTTCCGGCGGTATCTGCTCAGCCATAATCAAGGGCGTTCAATATGCTTGTTGTATCTCCCCGACCATCCGAATTTCAGGCGCCGAATCTATTATCATAATGGAATGGCCATCAAAGGGCACTTCAAAAAATATTTCCGCCCCCCAAGACGGAAAAAACTTCCCCGTCATCTCTCTTTGACCGGAACCTCCTACCTGCTGACTGGCAAGGCTATTCATCATTCCCCTGATTCGATTGGCCCTGTCCAGTTGCTTACGAGAGGCCCAATTGGTATCGATTGAGATAGTTCCACTATTAGCGGCAAGAATTCGGTCATTTTGCGGCTGGATTGTCATATAACTATCATTAAAATTGGCCTTACCTATTTCCTGCGCTATCGAACTGGGCTGATTTTGATGATGAAATGATCTTAACCCGCCACTCAGAACAAAGGCCAGTATAAAGCAAGCGGTAGCAACAACCGGAATGGTTCGTTTCCAGCCAAACATCGGAAGTCTCTTCGGGAAATAAGCCTTACTATGAGCCCCTTGATAACGTCCGCCCGCAATCCGACTTAGCAATTGACTATTAAAGTCGGTTGAAACTTTATATTTAAGCAGGCCGGATAGAGCTCCATTTAATTCGTAAAATACTGCCTCTTGGCGATGACACTGCGGGCAACATTGAAGATGCGCTGCAACCGCCTTACGCTGTCCCGCGGGGAGCTCATCCCTACAATATGCCGACAGGTAATAGCGTACGCTTTGACAACGCATTATATTCCTCCA
>JAPLUS010000250.1 GCA_026397495.1 Candidatus Zixiibacteriota bacterium
CACGATAGGGTACGCTCGGGCAGACTAAAGTCTGCCGCGCACATTGCATTCTGTGCTGCCGGGCAAAGAACCGGCACCCTCAAAACGAGTTTGGGGGTGGCACCCTTGGTATTGGTGAATGGATGATGATATTGTAGTAACAGAACAGGGTTCTGTCATCTGGGGGTAAGCATGATAGGGTGCGCTCGGGCAGACTAAAGTCTGCCGCGCACATTGCATTCTGTGCTGCCGGATAAAGAACCGGCACCCCCAAAACGAGTTTGGGGGTGGCACCCTTGGTATTGGTAAATGCCTGATGATATTGTAGTGACAGAACAGGGTTCTGTCATTGGGTGGTGCGCTCGATAAGCCCCAGCAGGTCGAAATTCCCCTATCGGCGGAATGAGTGAGAGTTTCGACAATTTTACTATTTACGGCGTTTCAGGAGATTTCTGGCGGCGGCGAAAATGCGAAGTACCGGGCCGGGAAGGCCTGCCAAAGCTCGGAGCTTCATTGGAGCATCGGAAACATTGGCAAGGGCGTTGGTCGCTTCATTTTTTCTACCCTGAGCGATATATTGCCGTGCCACAGTCAGGTATTGCTCCGAAATAACTGATTGATATAAGGCGGAATATTTCTGCAGAAAGACGGCATCGCTTCCCCAGACCCGCTCGGAAATTTTGATTCGCGACAAAGCCGAACGAAGAATATCAGTCCCGGTCAGGCGAAATCCGGGATGGCTGTACTGCCAGGCAGTTTCAATATCCAAATAACCTGCTGGGCCCTGTCGGGCAAGCCGACCAAAACATTCCCAGTCCTCGAAGACCGGTGTGTCCTCGGCAAAATGGATGGCCTTGCCGGCCCCGTGACGCCGCGCCACAAGCGTACCGGTGAAGATATAATTGGCCCCAAGTTCGTGGGGGTACAGGTCGCCGATATGGAAAACAAAATCATCGATTCCGGCCGGCAGCGGGGCTATGGCGGAATAGGCGGTTCCCGGGCCGAGAATTTCGTGCCAGGGTCTTGGGTCATTATGCCAGCGCTTGATATTTTTCCTCATGATTCGGCCATGCTTATCGGTGATGGCGAAATCGGAAAAGGTAAAGAGAATATTGGGCCGGGCCAGCATTATTTCACGATGAAGTTCAAGCTTTCCCGGCATCCATTCATCATCGGAGTCAAGGAAGGCGACCAGATCCCTGTCGGCAAGAGAGACACCATGATTGCGTGCCGCCCCCGCCCCTCTATTGGCAATCTTGAAATATTTAATTGACTCACCATACGGTTGAAGGACTTCCCTGGTATTGTCGGTGGAACCATCATCGACCACAATGATTTCATCATCGCTGCCTATCTGTCCCATTACCGATTTTAGAGCTCGCTCAATCAGATGGGCGCGATTATAGGTGGGAACAATGACGGAGACGCTCAGCCTTGAGGTCATTTTCTTTTGCTCTTTTCCCGGCGAACTCGGTGGTAGAAGTTGTAATATGGCCGGCGACTTATATTCCAGTTATCATGCCAGGACTCATCTGACAGGCGGTCAATCAGGTCGGTATCATTCCTCTCGAAAGACCACTCGAGGTTTTTGTAATATCGGCAGAAATCGATATTTTTACCCTTTGTCGGCTGAGCCATGCCGGCCTACCGTCTATCTCATCAAATAAAGTGGACCATCAGCTGCCACAATTTGAGGCATTCTTTGTTCTTTGTCAATCTCTATATGTTACTTGTGGCCTATTATTTGATTTGCGCCTGATGCTTCCGGGCTCAGTCAAAATATCCGGTAACCCATCCAATGGATGGGCTTAAGCATTAGTACTGATATGCCGGGGATTAAATCATAAATTTGAAACATCAAGACGATTGAGAGTTCCGCGGGGTCTTAGACTTCCCGGCGTCTAACGGGGAAGGCGTGACCCTGCGGTATAAAAACGCGCTGGGTCACACCTCGCACTCCGTGCGCGGCAAGATTCAGCGCAACCAAGATGGTTTCCGGAAGGAAAGATTCCTTCCGGCGCGTATAAGTTTGGGGGTGGCACCCTTGGTATTGGTGAATGCCTGATGATATTGTAGTTTTGTAGGTCAAAATCCCATAGGGGGAAGGGTGCGGCGCAAATCCCATAGGGGGAAGGGTGCGGCGCTGATGGGGGGTTTTGACATTTATATTTAAAAAGTCAAAAGCCTTCGGCATTTTGACCTACTTTGACTGACACAACGGTGTACAGGGTTTTTCAACAAGTCCTTTAGTCTGCCCGGAAATAATGGTAATAAAATAGTCTTACACGGTAGAACGGACTTTAATTGGCGGAACCGCAAGACTTCGTCCGGGGTTCCGCCCTACCTTTACTCGGGCCCCGCACCCGCGGGGCCGCGCACGAGTGGGGGTTTCGACATTCTTGCTGACCGAATTTCGTCGGGAAATCCGCCACGGCGGACCGACGACGCGGATAAATCCCTTCCCGACGATCCTATAACCCATCCAACGGATGGGTTATAGGTTAAAAAATGATCCATATTGTCTGTCTCCATTTTTGCCTTGACAGGCTCCGGGTATTAAGGCTATATTTCAACCGAGAACAGAATAATTCCCCGGTGTCAAGGGTAATCCTCTTCAGGATTATTAGAATAAATGTTGATTTAATTGTTGTATCATCTGTTGGCAAACCAAAGATTACTATAGGAGTATGCCATGGGCAAAAAGATCTTTACCATTGTTGCATTGTTAATGGTCCTGGGACTTCCTGTCCTGCATGCCCAGGATCACGGAAATCCCGACACCCTGTATATTGACTCGGTCAAGGTCTATCAGGGTAATAAGGTGGCCGTGAATGTAAATTTTTATAATGATGAACCTCTGGCGGCACTTGAGATTCCTCTTCATTATTCCAGCCCCGATATAACGTTGGATTCCATCTCCTTCGCCGGTTCGCGGGTTGCCTATGTGGCCAATAAACTCGTGGCCAAGAACCCCGCCACTCAGCAATTTGTCGTGGCGGTGATTGTTATCATGGAAGCG
>JAPLUS010000209.1 GCA_026397495.1 Candidatus Zixiibacteriota bacterium
CTGACCCCGAAGGAGCGGACATCGTCTATGTTCGATCATATTGAAATACTCCCTTAATCGCTGCAACAGAAGGTGGTGTTCTCCAAGAACTGCATTAAACCGTTTCATCATGATATATCCTATAATTCAAAATCGCTTCTGATAGATATGGCAGTATGGTTGTTTACCGGTATGTTGATAATAATCCTGATGATACTTTTCCGCTTCCCAGAATCTGCTGATCGGGGCCAATTGGGTGACTACATTGTATCCCTTCGACTTTAACAACGAAATAAGTTTTTCGGCAATCTGTTTCTGGGCATTGTCGGTGTAGAAAATTTCCGAGCGGTACTGGTCGCCGATATCGGGGCCCTGCCGATCCATCTGGGTTGGATCATGAATTTCAAAAAAAAGACGAGCCAAAGTCTCATAATTTGTTTTGGAGGAATCAAAAGTGATTTCAACCGTTTCGGCGTGGCCGGTGATATCGCTGGAAACATCCTCATAAGTGGGATTGGAGGTATGACCGCCCATGTAACCGACACGGGTGGAAATGATCCCATCCACTTTCTGCAGCATATATTCGGTGCCCCAGAAACATCCCCCCGCAAAATAGGCTTTTTCGATTTTTACCTCTTGCGAAGACGGAATAAAATTGAGTGATATCGAATTGGTGCAATATCGGGTGTTTTTAGCGGTCAGACGTTCACCTTCAAAAACATGCCCAAGGTGAGCGCCGCAGCGGGCGCAGGTAATTTCGGTGCGCAAGCCGTCAGCATCAAGAGTTCGCCTTACAGCATCTGGAATTTCATTGTCGAAACTGGGCCAACCGCAGCCGGCGTCGAATTTATCGCTGGAGCGAAAAAGAGGGGCGCCGCATCGTTTGCAGACATAGGTCCCGATGGCGGTATTTTTATAATATTTGCCGGCGAATGGAGTTTCAGTGCCTTTATAAATTATTACCTGTTCCTCTTCGGAGGTCAACTTGTTATATGTCATATTCTTTTCCTCAATTCTTTCCATTTCACTTTGAGCCGCATTGCCTTCCGACATCATGGTGCGGGGAAATAGGCCGAACACCAAAATCAGAAGTAGTATCCCCGGAAGCAAGATATAAATCACGGAATTCTTTCTGATTCTCATGGAACTGTTGTCTCCTGCCGCTAAAAACACCCGGCCTAGATGAAAACCTTATTTTATAATAGAAAACACCGACTGTCGGCAATAGGTTCCTTTATCCCGGCGCAATAATGGCCACGATTTGTTTTCCCGGGCGGTTGCCTCAAGCTGAAGATTTGCGTATATTTTTCATCGAATTTTGTATAAGACATTATGAAACGGACGGCAATACCAATTTTAGGTTCGTATAATTGGCAGGTGAATTTTTGCAGGGAAAGGCCATAGAATTTATTTATGATAAACAAAAATAGGGTAATTATTAAATTCTTAATCATCTTATCAATTATCGTCTTGCTTTTTTTGGCCGGTTGCCAAAGCGGGAATGAGAACGGGAAGCAGTCACCCCAAATCGCCGGGGGTGATAAAGGAGCGACGGCGGTTGAGGCCATGGTCATTAAGCCCCAAATTTTCCAGAACATAATCTATACGACCGGGACACTCCTGGCGAATGAAGAGGTCGAATTACGGCCGGAAGTCGCCGGCCTGATTACCGGGGTCTATTTCGAGGAGGGTAAGAAGGTTAAAAAAGGGGAGTTACTTTTAAAAATCAATGACCGTGAATTGCAGGCGCAACTTCAGGGGAAAAAAGCGGAAGAAAAGCAGGCGGCTGATGAAGAAGGTCGAAAAAGGAGACTGTTTGAGATCAAGGTTGTCAGTCAGGAAGATTATGACAAAGTTCTGAATGCTTTAAAAATGGTCCAGGCGGAGAAAGAGGCAATAGCGGCAAAAATCGCGGAGACGGAAATCAGGGCGCCTTTCGACGGTGTCATCGGATTGCGCTATATCAGCGAGGGGGGATATGTGACTTCCGGCACCCTGGTAGCCATCATGCAGGATACCGATCCTATGAAAATCCAATTTGCATTGCCGGAAAAATATGCCGGTCAGTCAAAGCCGGGAACAAATATCATTATTCAGATCGGCGATTCTCAGAAAGAATACCGCGGGGTTATTTATGCGGCTGAATCCAAGATTGATATCGATACACGGACGATAAAAGTGCGGGCCGAAATCCCCAATCCCGACGGTCGCCTTATTCCGGGCTCTTTTGCCAAAGTTGAAATCATCCTTGAAGAAGTAACTGATGCTATTATTGTTCCGTCGGAAGCCGTGATTCCCCAAATAAACGGCGAAATAGTCTATATCTGCGTCGGCGGCAAGGCCAAAGCGACGCCGGTGCAAACCGGGGTCAGAACCGACAAAGATATTCAGATTATCGGCGGTCTTGTTTCCAATGATACTCTTATTGTCTCCGGGATATTGCAAATTTCCGACGGCAAGCCGGTCCGGATAACAGTGCTTCGGGCGGATTGACGACAAGACGACCATGAATATTTCATCACTAAGCATAAATCGCCCGGTTCTTTCGACCGTTCTTTCGATTCTTATTATACTTTTCGGAGCCATCGGTTTTTATTTTTTGGGTGTCCGTGAATATCCCAGTGTCGATCCGCCTATCATAACCGTCAGCACCAGTTATACCGGGGCCAATGCCGATATTATAGAATCCCAGATCACCGAGCCGCTCGAAGAAGCGATTAACGGCATTGCCGGGGTGCGCTCGCTGACATCATCAAGCAGTGACGGCCGCAGCCGCATCACGGTGGAATTTGAATTGGGAGTTGATATGGATGTCGCGGCCAACGATGTGCGGGACAAGGTCTCGGGGACAACCCACGACCTTCCCACCGATGCCGACCCTCCGTCCATATCAAAAGCTGATGCTGACGCTAGCCCGATTCTCTCGATGACCCTTCAGAGTGACAAACGCAATTTGCTTGAATTGTCGGCCATCGCCAACGGCATATTCAAGGAACGTCTGCAGACTATTCCGGGGGCCGGTGAAGTCGGCATCTGGGGTGAGAAGAAGTATGCTATCAAATTACTGATCGACCCGGTTCGGCTGGCCGCACACAATTTAACGCCGCTGGATGTCCGTGAGGCCCTGAATCGCGAAAATATCGAATTGCCGTCGGGCCGGATCGAAGGATATGGAACGGAACTTTCGATTCGGACCTTTGGCCGCTTATCGACGCCGGAAGAATTCAATAATCTCATAATTACGGAAGAGAACGGCGCGGTGGTCAAATTTCGGGATGTCGGCCAGGGGGTGCTGGCGCCGGAGAATGAGCGTTCCAGCCTGCGCGGCAATGGCGGGATTCCGATGATATCGATTAATCTTATACCGCAACCGGGCTCAAATCATATTTCCATTGCCAACGAGTTTTACCGCCGCGTAGCTCAAATCAAAAGGGAGTTGCCAGAAGATATTAGGGTTAATATCGCCATGGACACCACCACAAATATTCGTCGGGCCATAACCGAGGTGGTGGAAACGATATTGATTGCCTTTGTACTGGTCCTATTGGTGATCTTCGCTTTTTTGCGTCACTGGCGAACGACAATCATTCCGATGCTGGCCATTCCAATTTC
>JAPLUS010000318.1 GCA_026397495.1 Candidatus Zixiibacteriota bacterium
GATGGGGTACCGGGTAAAAAGATGTCGGGATTCTCAACGGCTCACTTCGTTCACGATTCGGAACCTGACCTACCTCCACTATCAAATTTCCAAAGAAAGTTTCGGTAGTTGCGGTAGGGCAGAACCCCAGACGAAGTCTTGCGGTTCTGCCACTTGTGTCTGGATTCCGGCTCGAAACGTCCGGAATGACAAGAAAAGAGCAGCAATGGCGGATTCGGATATTGCGCGGGACATACATATAGTATTTCCCCATAACATGCACTTTATCAACAAGCCCCATCGGGTGGGATTAAGTATTAGTACTGATATGCCGGGGATTAAGTCATAAATGTGAGACGGCCGGGCAAAGAACCGGCACCCCCAAAACAAGTTTGGGGGTGGCACCCTTGGTATCGGTTCAGATCCACCTGCGGCGGACAAGAACCGACACAACTATGCAATGCGTGGTGATATTGTAGTGACAGAACATTGTTCTGTCACCTGAGGGGCGCACGATAAGGTAAGCTCGGGCCCCGCGTCCGCGGGGCCGCGCACAATGTAAAAGGATGTCGGGTTTCTCATTCCGACAGGAGTCGGAATTTCGAAACCGCGACCCACGAAAACTATCCCGCAGGTTGGGGAAGTATTGAATCAATAGATGTTAATGGCCGGTTTGATGAATAGCGAATTCAATGTGTCGCCCCCCCCTTCATCTCCTGATTCTCAGTTTGAGGTAGGGCAGAACCCCCCGCCACGGCGGGCGGTTCTGCCATTTGTGTCGCACAATGTCAGGATCGCAGGGGTCACTGACCTTGTATCTACGACTGAAAGCTTTATACGCATTTTTAGCAAACCATGAATAAAATGTTGTGCCGGAACGAAAAAGAAGGTTCGAATCCTCCCCCCTCCATAAAAGCATTCCGGGTAAGCCTATCACAAAAGGAGATATCGGTATGGCATCCGGCCGTATAACAAAGGCAATAATCAGATTGACAATCTTGATAAGTCAGGTTATAATCACATTTCTATGAAGAAATCTTGTGTTTTATAAGGAGGATATTCCGGTGAAGGTTTATGATACCGAACAGATACGAAATATTGCCTTAATTGGTCAACGCGGTTGCGGTAAAACCAGCTTGGCTGATGATGTCGGTTATATAACGGGCTTGTCAAATCGTCAAGGACGGGTGGATGAGGGGACTTCACTTTGCGATTTCACCGATGCTGAAATCAGCCGCAAAACTTCCATCGGTCTGTCAATTCTGGCTTGTCCATGGAAGAACCAAAAGATAAATATTCTTGACCTGCCCGGCCATGCTGATTTTATAGGTGAGTTAATAGTCGGACTAAATGTGGTCGAAACCGCCGTGATAGTCCTCAATGCCGGCGCCGGCATCGAGGTTGGCACGGAAATACAATATAAATATGTCGAAAAATATAATCTTTCCAGAATATTCTTTATCAATAGGATCGAGAAAGAGCATATCAAGGTCGCCGGCGTAATCGTACAGCTTCGGGATCGCTATGGTCCTAAGGTTGTTCCGGTCCAATTGCCTGTCGGCGAGGGGTTGGAATTCAAGGGGATAATCGATCTCATCAAAATGAAAGGATTCACCTTCGATGCTAAAGGGACGGCTTTGGAAATAGAAATCCCTGCTTCATTTAAAAGCGCCGCTGAGGCGGCCCGGGAGAAAATGGTAGAAGCAATTGCGGAAGCTGATGATACTCTACTGGAGAAATTCTTTGACAAGGGTGAGCTTTCGGCCGCGGAAATTCTGGATGGATTAAAAGCGGCCATCCGTAAAAAAGCTCTGTATCCTGTTCTCTACGGTTCCGCCGATAAGATTTCGGGTGTGCCGATGCTTCTGGATTTTGTAGCCGATTTTCTGCCGTCGCCGGCGGACCTATCGCCCATGAATCTATTTGCGGCCGGAAAAGAGGAAGTAGTTGGGGTTAATATCAACTCTAATGCTAAAGCGCTGGCATATGTTTTCAAGTCTCTGGCCGAAGCCCATATTGGTGAAATATCTCTTTTCAAAGTTATCTCCGGAAAAATATCGCAGGGAATGGATGTTATCAATCATAATCAAAGCAGTTCGGAAAGATTGGGTCAAATTTATTCCGTGAGCGGCAAAGAGAGAGTGGAGATAGAGGCCGCCGTGGCGGGAGATATTGCCGCCCTGGTTAAATTGAAATCGACAAAAATGGGAGATACCATTGGCGATAAAGAATTGCGGCTGGTTGTACCCAAAATGGAGTTCCCTGAACCGGTAATGAATAGCGGTGTCAAACCGCGATCCAAAGGAGACGAAGAAAGACTCTCCATGGGATTACAAAGATTGCGGGATGAAGATCCAACCTTCCAAATTATTATCGATCCGGCTCTGCACCAGACCATCCTATTAAGTCAGGGCTCGACCCATACGGAGATTATTATTGAAAAACTTAAGAAAAAATTCGGCGTTGATGTAGATCTGTTCAAGCCGCGAATACCCTACCGTGAAACGATTAAGGGAAAAACAGAACTACAGCATAAGTATAAAAAACAGTCCGGCGGACGCGGCCAGTATGGCGATGTCTATTTGCGTCTGG
>JAPLUS010000309.1 GCA_026397495.1 Candidatus Zixiibacteriota bacterium
GCGGGAGTTCCCGCGGCCGTTGTATCAAGATCGGCATCGGTCGCGCTAAAGGATATTACCAGACGATCCGTGTTAGTGGCATTCCAGAGGTAATCCGGTAATTGCAAATGCATGGCAATTTCCTGGCCGCCTTCGCCGCTTATCTGGAAAACGCCGGCATCAGCAACCAAAATCTTGCTGGCCACATGAGGCACTCCCTGAAGAATGTCGCCAAAGGCCAGAGCATGTGTGGCTGTAACAGCCAGAACGGCCAGAACATTTGCGGTGGCGGTTCCGGTAGCAACCTCCTGTGCGGTGGCTACGGACGGCCCTATCAATAAACCTAATATCGCAATTGCCGATATTATATGAATGGCCGATTTTACGATTCTTGTGTTACGCATTTTAAATCTCCCTTATGAAAATTAAGTCCCACTTTTTCTATTTCTAAATGGCATAATGTTAATTTCCTGTGTATTCCACAGTTAAAATGATGTCGGCTGAATAAGCCGAGGCTCTCTGATCGACCGTTGGGAAAACCATGGCCCCCAGGAAAATCTGAAGAATATTATCAGTATTGCCGAGATCTGTTGCCGGCAAATTATGCGGGTTCAGACCTGTGATGGCTCCGCCACCATGGACTGCGGGAGTTCCCGCGGCGGTTGTATCAATATCGGCGTCAGTCGCGTTGAAAGTGATGACCAGACGGTCGGTATTGGTGGAATTCCAGAGGTAAGAAGGCAATTCCAGACCCATAGTAACTTCGCGGCCGCCTTCGCCGGTTACCTGAAAAACGCCGGCATCAGCTATGACCGTTTTGCTGGCAGCATGCGGAACACCCTGCATGATATCACCAAATGCCAGAGCATGGGTTGCGGTAACTGTCAATACCGCCAGCACATTGGCGGTGGCCTGCCCAACCGCCGTCTCCTGAGCTCTCAATGATGCCGGCGCAGTAATAGCGACTTCAGCTGCGAATAACTTCCTGATTGCTGAACCAGTTTAGGAATTACAGTTCCACCAAGCCAGACGGTAAGCCCATTGGAACCAAGGCGATAGGTCAAGGTGTGCCATGGGTTAAGATTGTTTTGGCCGGGATTGGTCTGATCCGGGCTTTCACTTGAATCCATAGCACAATCAGTTTTAGTAAAAACCATTTGCATATTACTGCCGGTGGAATTCATATAAGTTGGTAAGGTAAAATCGATTGAGACCTCGTCACCGGCGGTTCCGGAAATATGAAATTCAGCGGCTGATCCCGGGGTGGTCTTTGTTACGGATTTTGGCACGCCTGATAAAATATCGCCAAAAACCAAATCATGATTAACAATCGCGGTTTGGCAACCTCCCGGCCGCGACAAAAGTAGTAGAAAAAAGCATACCAAAACGGAAACTCTAATAGCCATATATTTTAATACTCCAATGCCAAAAGCTTAATTAAAAGCTATGGAGATGTCAATATTGAACTTTTGCTTTGGATTGATTCAATTCTCTGAATAAATAATGGTAACTTTACAAGAACGCACCTCTGGAGATGGTTCTATAAGAAAAGCCGAACCGCCGATAAGACGGGTAGTCGTGCTTTCAATCAATGTCATAAGCGTGCCGGTTCCACAATAGGGAATCTCATCCGAAGTAATAACGAATCCATTTATAGGATGGCCATCGACCGAAATTGAGCCGGTTAACCCTAATCCTTGCGGACAACGGAGAATTAATGCCCCATCGTTTTTATCTTCAAGCTTGGGAATGGATATATTGTCATCAAAACCAAGAGGAGAAATCACTGTGGCTGTGGCTTGAATGGTTGCTGAGGAAACAGCCTTGACCGAAGTAGACAATAAGAATAAGATTATTATGGTCGTCGCTAAGAGAGCCAATATTTTTAAAGTCATTACGGTATCTGATGCAATATCGAATTTGCATCATAAAGATACCATACACGATTCTATTGTCAAGGAAATATAGAGAGAGGACGCCTCTTACGCCCCTTGGACGCTCAGGTCATTTTGGGATGGCTTGTGTCTTAACTCTAATTGCCGGTATAGGCAACTGTCAATCTGATATCTGCGGCGTAATCACCCCCGGTCTGAGTTATATTGGGGGAGACGGTCCCCCCGACCCAGATATTTAATTGCCCGGTAAGACCAAGCGTCTGTGTCACCGGGCCATTGGGGTTGATTATTCCCTGGGGCACTGTCTGGCCGCCGCCGCTGCCATCATCATAAGAAGCATCAGTATTGCTGAAACCGATCCTCATCGCAGCCGTTGAGTCTATATGCAATGAATCCGGAAGGGTAAGATCAAGAGTTATCTCAGCTGATTCTTTCCCGTTGACTTGAAAAGCGCCCGCACGGCCGACGGTGGCCTTATCAACTGTTTTATTTATTCCAGGGATAACCGTTTCGAACATCAGATTGTTCTGACCGACAACAGTGATGGCTGAGAGAACTGTTGCTGTTGCCTGAATGGTGGCGCTCTCCTGCGCCGCGATATTGGGGACAAGGAAGAAAAATGATAGTAGAATTCCCAATATCAAACCAAAGCAGATACTTCCTCGCATTGTATCCTCCAGTAGAAAATTTTCTTCTTGCTGGAGTATCTCTGGGGCAACCCTAATGCCACGCCCAATCAATTATTCTAAGTCATTGTATGTAGGAGAGATAGTTTGCCGGCCTCCTCATAAGGAAATTGATTTTTCAGGGCTGAGTATGGGGGAAGGGCCACACCGTAATTTTCAAGCCATTCCATAACAATCGATTAGGAGTATCCGATAAAATCCAAGATTTTTTTGGAGGATTATTGTTGCTTCCGATAAAATCGCATAAAGAGATAATCGTTTGCTTGTCTTGGGATTATTGAGAAAGACAACTCCAAAAAAATGTTGAATGGGGGTAAAGTCTAATGGGGAGATACCGATACTACTATTGAACTGGACTGTTCAGAAATTGTACAGTCCGACGAGTTTAATATAGATTATAGGAAGATAAAAAAAATATGTCTGCCACCAATGCTGGATGCATCATTCTTGTCATTCTGTCAATTATTTTCCTTCTGCCGGGGGAGACCGCTTGCCAGGATCTTGTTTGGGGCTATAATTATGGCGGTGCGTACAATGAAACTGGATACCTTGGCTTCCAGACAGTTGACAATGATTATATAATGGTTGGGAGCACTTTTTCATTCGGGGCCGGAGAGTTTGATATCTATCTTCTGAAGATTGATTCTCTTGGCGACACCATTTGGACAAGAACCTATGGGGGAGTATCGACAGAGTATGGATATGATGTCCAACCCACCGGCGATGGCGGCTATATAATTGTGGGCTCCACCAAATCATCCGGGCGCGGGAAGAAGGATGTTTATCTTGTTAGAGTTGACTCGCTCGGGAATATGCTTTGGTCTAAGACATATGGCGGTGCCCAGGACGACGAAGGATACTCAGTGAGACCAACCTCAGATAATGGCTTTATAATTTGTGGGACTACCAATTCCTCCGGAGCCGGATATGCTGATCTCTATTTAATAAAGACTGACTTATCCGGCGATACATTATGGACGAGAACTTTTGGCGGTCCCGGCGGTGAATCGGGGATGGCGGTGCGGCAGGTAGCCGGGGGTGGTTATATTGCCATTGGTTCGACCGGCTCTTTTGGCGAAGGGTATAGTAGTATGTATGTTGTCCGGGTCGGCGCCGCTGGTGATTCCCTTTGGGCCAATAGCTATGGTGGCAGCAAGGCCGATTTTGGATATTCAGTGGAAACCACTCTTGATGGTGGCTTTGTTTTTGTCGGGGCCACAGCTTCCTTTGGAGCCGGATATTCTGACGCCTATTTGATTAAGACCAATGCCGAGGGCGTCATTGATTGGCAGAAGACTTATGGCGGTTCAATGGATGATCGTGCTTATTCTGTTTGCCTGACTCGCGACGGCGGATATATATTGACAGGCACGACAGAATCATTTGGCGCTTCTGAAATCGATATCTATGCCGTCAAGACGAATCCTGCCGGCGATCTGGTTTGGAGCCGAACCTATGGCGGAGCCAGATCTGATTATGGCCGCTGCATCTTTCAAAATATGGGGCGGGACTATATTCTAATAGGATATACTTATTCTTTTGATGCTAAAGGTTCCAATGTTTATATGGCTAAGATTTCAGCGGAGGCAACCGCGGTTGATGATAATGATTCGCAGACCCTCCCAACGGGTTTTACTCTTGAGCAGAATTATCCCAATCCCTTTAATCTTTCCACCATTATTGACTACGCTCTCCCCAAAAGGGCAAGTGTGGAATTGACCATTTATAATGTTCTTGGGCAGGTTGTCCATAACTGGTGTTTTGAATCGCAACCGGCCGGTATGCATACCATCCGCTGGAATGGTAATGACAATACCGGAAATACCGCCGCCTCCGGGATCTACTTCTATCGATTAAAAACCGGCGGTTTTTCCCAGTCAAAAAAGATGGTCTTAATAAAGTAGAAGATTACCTCAATAATAAGCCGGGATTTGTTTTGTCTAAAAACGAATCAGTTTTTTTACAGTTTGA
>JAPLUS010000286.1 GCA_026397495.1 Candidatus Zixiibacteriota bacterium
GAAATGGCACCTGCTTGACCTCAAGGGGGTTGCCGCAGGCCGGGCCGCTATTGAAACCGCTGATATATTAAGGGGCAAAAATAAGCCAATATTTACTCCCCATCTTGATACTGGCGACTATATCGTTGCCATCAATGCCGCGGAGATGGTGATCAGCGGTAACAAAGGCGAGAAAAAGCTTTATTATCACTATTCGGGTTATCCCGGTGGATTAAAGATTACCCCATATCAGAAGCTTATTAAATCCAATGCCTCAAAGATTTTTACTCTTGCCGTTAGGGGGATGTTGCCCAAAAATAAACTGGGCCGAAAAATGATTAAGAAACTTCATGTGTATGCCGATGATAAACATCCGCATCTGGCCCAAAAACCTGAAACATTGAAATTATCTAAATCCCGATAGAGTTAATTGATGAGTGAAGCAGTTTTTTCCGCAATCGGAAGAAGAAAAGAGTCGGTTGCTCGTGTTGTCGCAAAGGTGGGAAATGGTGTTCTTATTGTCAACAATAAAGCACCAAAGGATTATCTGGGTCGAGGCGTTCTAGTTGACATTATAAATCAACCGCTTATCGAGACCGAAACCGAAGGTAAGCTTGATTTTGTGTGTCGTGTAAACGGCGGCGGATTGTCTGGTCAAGCAGGAGCAATTCGTCTGGCAATAGCGCGTATCCTTGTTAAACTGAACCCTGAGTTAAGGCCGGTTCTCAGGAAGAAAGGGTATCTTACGCGTGACCCCAGAGCGGTTGAACGTAAAAAATTCGGTAGACCAAAAGCGCGTCGGCGTTTCCAGTACTCTAAACGATAGTTTTGGCATCCGGCTTAAGACCGGAAATAAACACATTCCGCTTAATACCGGGGGTCCTTCTCCAGGTCCGGTTATGATGGTGGGATGGAAGTTAAACCAATTTGCGTGAGGTTTTTAATGGTTATTCCCCAAATCAAGGAATTGCTTGAAGCCGGGGTTCATTTTGGGCATCAGACCCGAAGATGGAACCCCAAGATGAAGCCGTTCATTTTTACCGAGCGGAACGGTATTTATATTATTGACCTTAATAAGACGCTTGATGCTATTAATATGGCTTGTCAAAAAGCCAAAGAGGTTATATCCCGTGGGCAGTCAGTGCTGTTTGTAGGAACCAAAAAGCAGGCTAAGGATGTCGTTAAAGAGGAAGCGTTTCGTTGTGGACAATTTTATGTTACCGAACGCTGGCTTGGCGGAATGCTGACCAATTTCTCCACTATCAAGTCCTCCATAAAGAAATTAAAAAATATGGACAAAATGAAAGAAGAAGGGGAAATGGAGAAATTCACCAAAAAAGAGATTTCTCATTTTGAACATGAAATGGAAAAATTGGAAAAAGTCCTGGGCGGCATAAAAAATATGAATTATTTGCCCGGACTGGTTTTTGTGGTTGATGCCAAAAAGGAAAAAATTGCTGTGGCGGAGGCATCCAAATTAGGCATTCCAGTCGTCGGAGTCATTGATACAAACGCTGATCCTGATCCAATTGATTTTCCAATTGCCGCCAATGATGATGCTATAAAGTCGATTCGAATAATCACCAGAGCTTTTGTTGAGGCCATCCTTGAGACACAGCAAATTGTATCGGATAAAGAGATTACTGGTTCAGTGGAGGCACAGACAGCGGAAAAATTGACAACCTATAGTTCATCTAATGAGGAAGAAATATAAAAGGATTAACATAAATGGAAATTTCAGCGCAAAAAGTAAAAGAGCTACGGGAAAAAACCGGTGCCGGTATGATGGACTGCAAAAAGGCTCTATCTGAAGCCGGCGGGGATTCCGAGAAGGCCATCAATTATCTCAGGGAAAAAGGGATTGCCAAAGCGACCAGCAAGGCCGGCCGAAGTACCAAAGAAGGACTAATTGTTTCCTATATTCATCCGGGAGATAAGCTCGGAGTGATAGTGGAAATTAACTGTGAAACGGATTTTGTCGCTCGCACCGATGAGTTTAGGCAATTAGCTAAAGATATTGCTATGCAAATAGCGGCTACGAATCCGATGGCTGTTTCGCGCGATGGCATCGATGCGAAAACTCTGGAACAAGAAAGAACCATTTATCTGCAACAGGCTCGCAATGAAGGGAAGCCCGAAAAAATTCTGGATAAAATTGTTAGTGGCAAAACTGATAAGTTTTATGCCGAAACCTGCTTAATGGAACAGCCCTTTGTCAAAGATAATGAAAAGACGGTAACCGATTTACTCAAAGAGATGATTGCTAAGATAGGAGAGAATATTACCATAAAACGATTTGCCCGCTTTAGATTGGGTGAATGATTATGGATACTGAGTCACGTCCCAAATATCGTCGGATTTTGCTGAAGCTCTCGGGAGAGGCTCTTCTTGGATCGCAGACATTTGGTATCGATATCAGTACTCTTGAGTATATCTGCAACGAAATAAAGGAAATAAAAACTTTAGGATTGGAAATTGGTATCGTTGTCGGAGGGGGGAATATTTTCCGCGGTGTGGCCGGATCACAAATCGGGATGGATAGGGTTATTGCCGACAATATGGGCATGCTTTCCACGGTCATCAATTCGCTGGCCATTCAGGATAAACTGGAACAACTGGGAATATTCACCAGGGTAATGGCGGCGGTGAATATTCAATCATTTGCCGAACCATATATCAGACGCCGGGCCATTCG
>JAPLUS010000383.1 GCA_026397495.1 Candidatus Zixiibacteriota bacterium
TGGCCGACGGAGGGAAAAGAATCAAGACTGGCCAAACCGGCTCAAAATCCATTTTCTATAACTTCGGACTGGTACAAGATTAGTATAGTCAATGAAGGTTTCACAAAGATTACGGGCCATGATTTAAGTCTGGGAAATGTCCTCAGTGATTCCATACATCTCTTTTATGGGGGGGGCCAGCCCTTACCGATACCAAATAACCAACCACAACCATCCTTTCATGAAATACCGATTAAGGTTTTTGATGGTGGCGATGGACACTTTGATTATTCCGACTATCTCATTTTCTTTGCTGAGTCGGCCGAGCGCTGGCGGTATCCCGCCGATTCAGCACCTGTTTTTTTGGAAAACCCATATACCAGTACCAATTGCTATTGGCTGGCAGTTTCCGGTCCATTTCCCCAAGCCGGAATGCGAATGGATAGTATTGATTGCTCCCCGGTTGGAACCGCTGGCACCGTGATAACTCAAACCCGCTTTAATTCCCGACAAGAATCAAATAAGTTCTTGAGGTATGATAATCAAGGGGATATATCCGACTACTTCCATTGGTACTGGACGGATCAAAAGAATTTTTCTTTCTATGCTTCATTACCTCAGGCTATAGCATCGGAGTCTTCACTAGTGCGGATACATACCACGGGTGTAATTTCGGCCTTAAAGGTTAATGAATCCCTCGCAACATCATCGCCTAATGGTTCCGAGGATTATTATTTTTCCTCAGATGATTTATCGGCTTCTACCAATAAACTGGAATTATCCATGAATGGCATTTTGGATTTCTGCGAAATCGATTATCCGGGTTCCTTAATTCCCTCCGGAGATATTCTTGATTTTACCATCAAGACAGGAACGTTAAGGGGAGAGATTGTCGTTAGGAATCAATTCAGTAATTCCCCATATATTTTTGAATTATCCAACCCTGACCGGCCAATTTTGGTTACTGGAGCCGCCCTTTCCCCTGATTCGATAATTTTTCAAAAGGAGTTTAGCGCCGGCCGCCGCCGTTTCTATCTTTGTACTCCCGCCAGGATAAACATATCGGCAAGTATTGAAAAGGTGACTATCCGGGACTTAATGGAGAATCCACCTCAGGCCGATATGTTTATTATTGCCCCCGAAGAGCTTATTCCAAGTTTAAATGGGTATCGCAATTATAGAGCCAATAAATCCGGGATCAATATTTCTCTGATTTCATTGGAGGATATAATAAATCAATTTTCCTATGGTTTATACGATCCGACCGCGATTCGGAATTTTCTCAAATACGCCTATGAACATGACTCCCTTTCGCCCCCATCAACGGTACTGCTTGTAGGTGATGGCAATTATGATTTTAAGAATTATCTAAAAACCGGAGCCAAAAATCTGATTCCGCCCTATATACATGCTAAGGATTTTAGCGCCTCTGATGATAACTATGTCTATTTTGGGAACTATGGTCTGTTGGATGGTGACACCTCTTTCCCCGGAGACCGCGGTTATGATATGATGATTGCCCGCTGGCCGATACGTAATCTGTCAGAACTCAATAGTATGATAAATAAAATAGAGTTATATGATTCTTCGACCGATTTCGGTTCTTGGCGGACAACCGTAACTCTGGTAGCCGACGATGAATTCGGCACTGTCGATGATGAATCTGAGCATACCGTAGCTACGGAGATACTGCAGAAGTTCCATCTGCCGTCGGTTTTTCGTCGCAATAAAATATATCTATGGGATTACCCTACTGGTTCAGGCGATACGAAACCGGCTGTCAATGCGGCGATTGTTCGAAGTATTAATGAGGGGACTTTATTGATTAATTATACCGGGCATGGCAATCCCAGGACCTGGGCTCATGAATATGTCTTTAACCGCGATACCGATATACCACAGTTACATAATGCCGATAAATTGACCTTTGTCTTTGTCGCTTCCTGCTCCATTGGCTTCTTTGATGATCCCTCCGAAGAGGGAATGGCTGAGGAATTGATAAGACTTCGCGACGGCGGCGCTATCGCTACGGTAGCAGCCACCCGTTTGGTTTACCCCGGTCAAAATGCGGCGCTGAATCAAAAAATATTTGATATGCTATTTGACAAGGAAAGTTTATCGATTTGTCAGGCAGTTTATATCAGTAAAGTCCTGAGACAGTATGGAGACCCTAATCCCCCCTATCTCCTACCAAATGACCGGAAATATATATTTTTTGGAGACCCGCTTCTTAAGCTCGGTGTCCCGCATTATGGGGTAAAATTTACGAATTATCCGGATACCCTTCTGGCGCTGGCCCGGCATAATGTCGCAGGAGAAATAATTGATATAGCTGATAGCTCGCATATTGATCTTGATGGCAATCTTGATATATCTATTTATGATTCTGAAATACCCAGGTGGCATGTTGTTGTCGAAAATGACGATACGGTCAGGTATTCTTTGACCGGGCCAATGATTTATCGCGGGAGAGCCTTCATCAGTCATGGCAATTTTGAATTCTCTTTTGTTGCTCCGCTTGATATTGGTCTTGGCGGCAAGGGGGCAAAAATCTCCGGCTATGCGATAGTTTCCAATGCCGATGCCTTCGGCATTGCCGATTCTATTCCGGTGGCAACAATTATCGATACCTCAAACCATGACTCTACCGGTCCTTCTATTGTATATATCTTCGGTGATCGGCAGAATTTTATTTCCGGGGATAAAATAGCGGCCGGTGAGGAATTGAAATTGACACTCTCTGATTCGTCGGGCATAAATCTCACGGGCGGTTCCGGCCATGTCATCACTCTGGTAATCGATAATCGAATAGAGAATATCATAAATCTAACAGGGCTCTTTCAATATGGCGCCGGAAGTTATACAACTGGTCAAATGACCTATGAGACAGGGCAATTGACGACCGGTTCCCATATATTTAAGATAAAAGCTTGGGATAATGCCAATAATTCATCAGTGGCGGAATTTAGGGCTCAGGTTGTCGAATCGGGACGGCTAATGATAACCGACCTTCTAAATTATCCGAATCCAATGCGCGATAGAACCGTTTTTTCTTTTGCCTTGACATCCCCGGCTCGGAAGGTTAGCCTGGAAATATTCACCCTGTCAGGGAAAAGAATAAAATATTTTGAAAAGTACTCGGTCCCGGCCGATTTTAATGAATTCTATTCTTGGTATGGTCGGGATGCTGAAGGCGATAGGGTGGCGACCGGGGTTTATATCTATAAAGTAACTGCCCAATCGGAGCCATTCGATGAGATAATAGAATCCTATGGAAAAGTTGTTGTCATTAATTGATATATGGTGGAGGTATTTGATGCGGAAACTAATCCTTTTCTTCATAATTGCCCTTATGGTTTTGGCCGGTGCTGGTAAGGCACCTGCCAGTACTTCAAGCGCCGCGGTTCTATTCCTTAGGATAGCTGCCGGCGCAAGAGCCGCCGGAATGGGCGAAGCTTTCGTGGCTATTGCCGACGATGCCACCGCCACCCATTGGAATCCGGCCGGTCTTGGAAATTATCCGCTGTCAAGCAAGTGGTTTGATGTCGACGTCCCTGATCAATATCAACCCCTAGGCAAAATTGCCCTTTATAAGAATGATGGTTCTGACATCGATTATAATCGATATGATATCTGGGCTTTATCGCCCCGCGGATTGATCCGGTGCAGTAAAGGGAAATGGAGGCAGGGAGATATTATTCAGACCACTCCGGATCAAACAGCAGAATCGATTTTGAGGCAGTATACCGGTTTGGTCGGTGATGCCGCCGATAAAAAACTCCCGCTCCTGATGGAAAATATCGGCCGCATCAATAATGCCTATCCGCGTGAAAGAATTGATTCCCTGAAAAATGTCGTGATGGAAACGCTTTCCGCAAAATATACCGGCCAGAGCGATTTGGAGAATCTTTTTATAGCCTTGGACAAAGCCTATAATCAGTGCCGGGTTGATTGGGAAATGTTCAATAAGGCTGCGGAGCTTTCAAGAAATGCACTCCGCGATTCAGTTATCGATGAATTGGAAGCGGACAAGATTCTTTTTGCCGTTGAAAAATCGAGACGTCGTGTTCTTGCCCCTCAGATGGTTATTCCGTATGACATCAATTTTAATGGCCGGCTTCATGATATAGCGGCTGATGATGATTACTTATGGGTGGCCGCCGAAACAGGGCTCTATCGCTATTCGGGGAAGAACTGGCAGAGGCTTCCGGTCGCAGAGAAGGGAATAGCGGTTGACAATATTAGAATGATTAAACTGGCGGCCAAGAGGGCCTATCTTGGAACTGACACCGGACTTTTCGTCTACGATCAGGGAGCTTTTAAGTATTATGGAATGGCCGCGGGGCTTCCCGAGCAGGCAGTCCAGGCAATTACGGTTTCGGGAGAGAATAATATCTGGGCCATAATTGGTACTGACCTGTATCATTTTGACGGTTCCTCATGGAGAAATTACTTTTTCTACAATGATGTTCTTGGTGAGACCGATTCTTCAATCTATGAGAGTATGAAAATTTATGGAACGGCTGATGAACGTGAGCAGTACCTTACCAAACTTAAGGCTTTAAATCCAAGCCGCCCCGATTCGATAGGGCCGGTGAAGAAGTCTTCTTCCGAAGTGACGCCTCTCGGGACTACTGCGCTGGGAAGGGAAATTAAAATTCCCTACATGGCCAGGATGAAATATGATGTTACGGATATTGGTCTCGACAGCCATGGCGGCCTGTGGATTGGAACGCAGTATGGTCTTTTGCGGTTCAATGGCCGGGAATGGAATCGTCTTGGTTACAAAGAGTATACGTCAACAAATGATATCTCCATCTATGAATTGGCGCTTACAATGAGGAGAGTTTGGGGCGAAAAAATACCACTGATATTGAAGAACAAGCCAATAATGCCTGGTTTGTTGCCGGCGATAAAATTGCTATTAAGGCCGGCGCCAGAGGCGATATCGCTTTGATGCATGTTAACTGGTTGCCGGAGCTGGTTAATGACATCTATTATGAATTTGCCTCGTATGTCCGCAATGTCGAGGGAGTGGGTACCCTTGGCGGCAATATTACCTTCCTTTCCTATGGCAAGATAAATAGAACCGGCCAAAGCGGCGAAGATTTAGGCGAATTCTCGGCCTTTGATATGGCGCTTACTCTTTCCTACGGGAGCGCTCTAACGTCATCAATGAGCGGCGGTCTTTCAATTAAACTGATTTATTCCCATCTGTCTTCCATAGGGACGGCCAAAGAAAAAGGGAATGGAACATCCACGGGATT
>JAPLUS010000219.1 GCA_026397495.1 Candidatus Zixiibacteriota bacterium
CTTCTCGGAGCCGCTCTTGTCTTAAGTCTTCTGGCGGAATCGAAAATGTCTCTATCAGAATTGGTCGGAACAATGCCGATATATTCTAATATAAAACTGAAGCGACCTCTTCCGGAGAGATTTGAGAAAAAACTACAGAAGGTTGAAAACGCGGCGAAAAAAGGATTTGATAATTTGAAGATAGATGGGCGTGACGGACGGCGATTTGATTTTTCCCGCGGTTGGTTCCAAATCAGAAAGTCAAATACGGAACCGATATATCGACTCATCGTGGAGACTGACTCGCGCCAGTTGACGGATATTATCAAAGACAGAATACTTAATCTATTGAAATAGGGTAACGTATATGTGCGGCATTGTCGGATATGTTGGAACTCAGCAGGCCTTACCCATATTGATTGAAGGATTGAGGCGGTTGGAATACCGGGGGTATGATTCCGCCGGCATTGTCTTGTTCGAAGGGAATAGTTTGACGGCGGAGAAATCGGCCGGCAAAATAAACAAGCTGGAAGAGATTTTAAGGGGGAAAACCTTCAATGCCACCGAAGGAATTGCCCATACCCGTTGGGCTACTCATGGCGAACCTACCGACTTGAATGCTCACCCTCACTTTGACTGCAAAAATAAAATCGCCCTGGTACATAACGGCATCATTGAAAATTACCGGGCCCTGAAGGTTGTGCTTGAAAAACAGGGGCATAAGATAGGAACCGACACCGATACCGAGATACTGGTGCATCTAATTGAGGAATATTATGAAGGAAATCTGACGGAAGCTGTCAGAATGGCCCTGACTCAGGTCGAAGGGACTTATGGTATTGCCGTGATTTCATCTTATGAACCGGGGAAGATTATCGCCGCTCGTAAGGGTTCGCCGCTGGTGATAGGACACGGCCAAGGCGAAAATTTCGTTGCTTCTGATGTTTCAGCCATTCTGGCTCATACCAAGCGGGCGGTTTATCTCAATGAAGGGGAAATTGTCACGGTTACGGCCGACGGCTATGTTATTACAACTATTGATAAAGTGCATCGTACCCCTCATGTGGAAGAGATTTCCTGGACATTGGATATGATTGAAAAAGGGGGGTATAACCATTTTATGCTCAAGGAAATCCATGAGCAGCCCTCTACTCTTGGCAATGCTATCCGCGGCCGACTTAATTTCGAAGAGGGAATTCCGCGGCTCAATGGATTAAATCTTCAGTATGACCAACTGCGCCGGATTAAACGGATAATAATCACGGCCTGCGGAACATCATGGCATTCAGCCCTCATCGGAGAGTATATGATTGAGGAGTTAGCTAAAATCCCGGTAGAGGTGGAATATGCCTCCGAATTCCGATATCGCTCACCTGTTATTGAGGAAGGAACCATACTCTTTGTTATCAGCCAGTCCGGTGAAACAGCTGATACTCTGGCCGCTTTAAGGGAGGCGAGGAGAAGGGGCGTGACCGTTCTCGGCATCTGCAATATGGTTGGTTCATCGATTGCGCGAGAGACCGATGGCGGAGTATATATTCACGCCGGACCGGAAATTGGAGTGGCCTCCACCAAAGCCTTCACTTCCCAGATTATGGTCTTGGCCTTAATTACAGTCCTTTTGGGACGGATGCGTCATCTGTCGGTTCAACAGGGTATGGATTTGATGCATAGCCTTCAGGCAATACCGGAAAAGGTTGACCGGATATTGCAGAAAGAGGCCGAAATTAAGAAAATTGCCGAGCGGTATTATAAGACCAATAATTTTCTATATCTTGGACGAGGCATAAATTTCCCGGTGGCCCTGGAGGGAGCTCTTAAGCTAAAGGAAATTTCATATATTCATGCGGAGGGGTATCCGGCGGCGGAAATGAAACATGGACCAATCGCCCTGATTGATAAAAATTTGCCGGTGGTGGTGATTGCTCTCCGAGATTCGGTATATGATAAGGTTCTTTCGAACATCGCCGAAATTAAAGCACGCAATGGTCAGATTATTGCCATCGCTAATGAAGGGGATACTGAAATTGCCGAAAGGGTCGATCATGTTATCTATATCCGATTATTCCCCTGCAACTTCTTGCCTATCATATGGCGGTATTAAGAGGGTGCCATGTTGACCAGCCGCGAAATTTGGCCAAGAGCGTAACGGTGGAATAATTAAAAATCATTGATGATATTGAAGAGGAGTAAACGGCTATGACTTACACGGGCGGTGGTGAATCGGCGGCGATAATGGCGGCTGCACAGGCAAAAAGAGCTTATGGTCAGGTTATTTATCTCGAATCGGATGAATTTCAAAAAATTCTCTCCAAATTAGAGCGCCCGATGGTGGTGGTCGGGGAAAAAGGATTCCTCAGCAGTAAATTGCAGTATCTGATTTCCTATAAAGGATTCATATTCCATACAAAAACAGCCGATACTTTTCAGTTTCCATCGGGTGCGGAATTTATTAAGGCCAGAAAAATCTGGAATCCATCTTTTTAACGGGATTCTATTTGCCGATTGAATAATAGTTTTCTTTTCTGCCGGGCATAATCTCCTATTGAATACTCCTTCACAAAATTAGTTGACATCAATTTATAAGTTATCATAAATTCTCTCAAATGGGCTGATATCAGCTAAATATATTAATGATATAAGGAAAGGAAGTCCGTATGAGTGAAGGAGTGCTACTGGGCATTATCATCGCAATAAGTTTATTTGGCCTTTTTGCCGCCTATCTGCTGGCCCGATGGGTCCTCAAGAAGGATGTCGGCAGTGCGGCAATGCAAAAGATTTCCAATGCCATCAAAGAAGGCGCCGAGGCTTTCATAAGGCGTCAATTTAGGACAATTATTATTCTGGCAATTCTTTTCGCCATTATTCTTTTTGTGGGCTTTGGATTTCTTCGCGAACACCGCAACTTTGATCCGGTCAATTCAGCCCTTGGACTCGCCTTCTGGATTACGTTGTCATTCATATTGGGAGCGCTCTGTTCACTAATAGCCGGATATATAGGGATGTGGGTCAGCATCCGGAGTAATATCCGGACCGCTACCGGCGCCTTGAAAAGTGTCAACGAGGCCCTTCAGATCGCCCTTCGGGCCGGCGCCGTATCGGGCTTGATGGTGGTGGCTATGAGTCTTCTTGGGGTTGGTGGCCTGTATGCGTTGGTCAGATATATGACTGATGTAACCCCGGCTAAAATTCCCTTCCTGATTGTCGGATATGGTTTTGGGGCTTCTTTTGTCGCTCTTTTCGCCCAGCTTGGCGGCGGTATCTATACCAAGGCGGCCGATGTTGGCGCTGACCTGGTGGGAAAAGTGGAGGCTGGTATCCCTGAGGATGACCCCCGCAATCCGGCTGTCATCGCCGATTTGGTTGGTGACAATGTTGGTGATTGTGCCGGCCGCGGCGCCGATCTATTTGAATCAACAGCGGCAGAAAATATCGGCGCTATGATTTTGGGCGGCGTCATGGCCAGCATGGTGCCTAATGCCGATCCTCTATTCGTAATGGGCGTGCTGCTCTTCCCGCTGGTGGCTCGTGCCTTTGGAATTATCGCTTCTATAATCGGAATTATTGCCGTCAAGGTGAAGGGTGAAGAAGACCCGATGAAATCGCTTAATCGTGGGTATTATGTCGCGGTAATTTTTGCCATGATCGGTCTCGGTATTGCCAGCCGATGGCTGCTGTATCATGAATCGGCCCCGGATGCCTGGTGGCATTTTTTCCTGGCCGGACTTATTGGCGTGGTAACCTCCGTTCTCTTTGTCTATATAACGCAGTACTATACCGAATTTAAATACCGCCCGACTATGTCAATTGCCGAGGCCAGCAAAACCGGCCCGGCGACCAATATTATTGCCGGCATTTCGGTTGGTTTGGAATGCACCGCTCTGCCGGTACTGGTAATCTCCGGCGCCATATTAGGTGCCTATTATTTGGGAGCAACCTCGGGGTTTGCCCATGCCGGGCTGTTCGGAACGGCTGTGGCGACAATGGGGATGCTGGCAACGGCGGCGTATATTCTGGCGATGGATACTTTCGGCCCCATTGCCGACAATGCCGGCGGCATTATCGAGATGAGCAATCAGCCGAAGGAGATACGGACCAAATCAGATCGATTGGATGCCGTTGGAAATACCACTAAGGCTCTTACCAAAGGTTATGCCATCGGTTCGGCGGCCTTAGCGGCTTTCCTTCTTTTCAGCGCCTACCTGGATGAGGTTCGCAATTACGGTCTCAATCTTACCAGTGTTGACATTGCCAAGCCGGAGGTCTTTATCGGCGCCCTATTGGGCGGCATGCTGGTATTCCTTTTTTCAGCATTTGCTATTCGGGCCGTCGGTAAGGCCGCTTATTATGTTATCAATGATGTCCGGGCACAATTCAAAGAAAAGCCGGGTATTCTTCAAGGCACCGACCAGCCCGACTATGGGCGTTGTGTCGATATTGTAACCAGAGGCGCGCTAAAGGAGATGGTTCTGCCGGGACTTCTGGCAGTCCTAATGCCGGTGGCAGTGGGGCTACTTTTTTCAATAATAGCGGTGGCGCCTGGGATAATGCCAAAAAATATATCGAAGCGGGATTTCTTGGCGGCAAAGGTTCGGATACTCACAAAGCGGCGGTCGTGGGTGACACGGTCGGCGACCCCTTTAAGGATACCGCCGGACCATCATTGCATGTTCTGATAAAGCTTCTTTCAACCATCACCCTGGTACTGGCGCCGCTGTTTATATAATATTATTTTTCATTCAAATAGTATTAAAGGCGAGATCAACTCTCGCCTTTTTATTTTTTTGTGACCATAGAGCGAAAATGTTGCAGATTGCAAAATGTAACATGCGACCAGATGATGATCATATAATTTCCTTGGGGGGTTCAAAAATTGAACATTAAACATCTCTAAGATTCAATCTGTCACATATTATCCTTGACAAAATTATAGATGAGTGTTAGTTTTCTTTTAGAAGAGGGTTTTCAAAAAATTCCATTGGGGGGAGGGTATTATAGGTTTCAGGTTTGTATTGCATCTTATATAATTGAAGGTGAATGAACATATTAAAAGGGTAATTAAATATTACCGGGGGTGCTAAAATGAAAAAAATATCAGTAATATCGCTGCTGTCCATACTTGGCGTAATAATTTTCACCACATCCTTATTTGCTTACGGACCACCTAAACTTTATAATGTTCTTCCAATTACTTATCATTCTGATCCCTGGGCTGAGATCAAATGTTTATCTATACCACGTCAGAATAATGACCGGCTGTATTCATTACATAGTTTAAAGCTTTCGACAAGTGGGACACCGGGATCGCTAATCAGAGAAATGATTGATTATCTATTTGGGGCTGATTTTACCTGGCATATAGAAAATAGGATTAACCCATCATCGGCCAATGAGAGAGACAGTCACAGAACAATTATCTATAATAGACGAGCTCCTTCGAGATAGTAAAACTCGGGAAGCTCTTCATATATTAGATAAAATTGATTCCTCTGCTTTATCCAAGGCAGATTACGCCTATTTCTGTATCTTGATTACCGAAGCCAATCTTGATTTTGGTAATTATGATATTCATAAACAGATAGATACGGCTCTTAACTTTTATAAGTATAGTCAAGATAACGAGAATTTCGCCAGAGCCAAATATCTCCAGGGCCGACTGCTTTTATCCCAGGGCAAAACATTCGAGGCTAAAGAGGTATTGTTAGAGTCATACGTAAATTATAAACGTTCCGAGAATCCTAATGGCCTTAAGCGGGTTCTTGGCCGCCTGGCTCAAGTTTTTTACATAGAAGGCGAAATTGATAATGCCATTCGTCATCTTAACAGCGGTATCGATATATGCAAAAAGCTGGGGGATAATAATGGCGTTGCGGCCTTTTCGTTCAACATTGCCAATATATTTTTCCGAACCGGCGCCCTGCATAAGGCCATCATACAACTGGAGTCCAATAGAGAGAAAATCATACAATTGGGAGATGAGTATCGTTATCTATTCTTATTGATGTATCCGGAGTCAGACCATATCTCGCAGACTAAACGGCTTCTTGCTGATACTTATATTGGGTTGGATAAGTTTGACCTTGCCCAGAAATATGCCGAAGAAGCGCTGATAGTCGCCGAGAAAATCAACGAGCGGGTCGAAATAGCCGGATGTTACCGTGTTTTCGCTCAGATTGCCGCCCACAATAGTGAGAAGGAAAAAGCTAAAGACTGGTTCAAAAAGGCGCTTAACCTTTTCTCAATGATTGGCTTTCAATATGAGTTGGCCTTTACAAGATTTTTGGCGGCGAAATCCGGATGGTATGAAGATGGCGAGCGGGCCGCCCTGCTTTTTTTGGCCAAGGAGTATTTCCAATCGGAAGATATCAAGCATTATGTTGAAAAGATAAATAGCGAGCTAAGTTCATCTCCTTACCAAAGAGCAGCTATAAGACCCTCCGATGAGAAGGCGCCTGTTTTCATTGCCGCCCACTTGGATACATTGCGAATTAGAAATCTGGCCGAAAACGTGGCACCTTCGGATATGACTGTTCTTTTAACCGGTCCGACCGGCGCGGGTAAAGACCAGCTGGCGAAATATATTCATTATTACTCCGGGCGCGAGGGGCTTTTTATACAGGTCAACTGCGCCGCTATTCCGGACGGCATGGTAGAATCAGAACTCTTCGGTTGTAGGAAGGGAGCTTTCACCGGCGCCCTAAGTGACAGACAGGGTCTTTTTGAGACAGCCGATAAGGGGACATTTTATCTGAATGAAATCGCTGACAGCCCGCCCGCCCTCCAGGCCAAGCTTCTCGAAGTCATTGAGACTAAAGTCGTGCGCCGCCTGGGCGGCAACGAATCGAAAAAAATCGACATACGAATAATTGCTTCAACCAATCACAATCTCGAAGAAGATACGCGCGAGGGAGGATTTCGCCTTGATCTGTATCATCGACTGAATGAAATACCGATTTTCATCCCGCCGCTTTCGAAACGCCTTGAAGATATTCCTATCCTGGCCCGGTATTTTTTGATTCAATGCGGGCTTGATCTTGAAAAAAATGGCAATTCACGAAGCTTCAATGAGCTATCTCATCTGCTGATGACTTATGATTGGCCGGGAAATGTCAGGGAGCTGCATTCCGAATTAAATCGTCTCTTCTATATTACCAAAGGTGATATCCCGGATATGTTAAGGATT